>NZ_JBFRFR010000025.1:0-139369 GCF_052114925.1 Bradyrhizobium sp. 2TAF36
CTCAAGCATCTGCTCCGCAAAGCTGCCGCGCGAACCGTCGACGCGGTCTGCGCCGCAATCGGCCACGCACTCGATGCCTTCACCCCCGAGGAATGCGCCAATTACCTGAAAAATTCAGGCTATCGAACTTAATGCCATCACGCTTTAGCAGTAACTTCGTGCAGAGAAAGCGGAACGCAGCGACCGCGCCTTCAGGACGCTCACCGCGGCGATAGGAACGGAATGATCATCGGCACGCGGCGGCAATAAGCGCCGTAGGCGTCTTCGCCGAGTTCCTTGGACAGAAACACCTCTTCCATCCGGCCCTTCTGCCACATGCCGAGCGAGATCAGGATGGCGCCGAGGATCGTCGTTACGAGGCCGATCGCGATGCCGGTGACGAGCATGCCTGCAATCAGTCCCGTGTAGATCGGGTGACGCACGATGCCGTAGGGGCCAGTGTCGATAACGCGGTGGTCCTCCTTGTGGGTGATGGTGTTGGACCAGAATTTTCCGAGATGCAGCCGGCCCCACCAGGCGAAGGCGATGCCGGCGGCCGAGAGGACCGCGGCGATGTAGATGCCGGTGTTGCCGAGCACCCAGAGCGGCTTCCAGCCCAGGACCTGTGCAACCCACGGCGTGTACAGGATTCCGCCGACCAGGATCGGCAGGCGATAGCGCTGCGACTCCAGCGTCATGACCTGCTTCTGGGTGCGGCCCTGCCAGAACGAGGCGCCGACCCAGCTGGCGAGAAAGGCGAGCCAGATCAAGGCCAGGAGTTCGGTCGGCCAGGTCGTGGTCCAGCCACCCCAGGCCACGGAGAGAAGCTTGCTGAAATCGAAGGACATGAAGGTTCTTTGCGTTTGGGCGGAGGCCTTAGCTCGCGCGCGAGGAAAGCGCGTGATGCTCGATGGCGCCGGAGGGCCGCTGGCCGTTGCGGGCGAGCAGATGGGTGATGGTTTCGCGCAAGACCGGTTCGATCGGGCGCGGCGCGTAGCCGAGCTCGGTGCGCGCCTTGCCGATCGAGAGGTCGCTCGCGGCAAGCGCGATGCGCACGCCCTCGGCGGTGCCGTTGGGCGGCCGGCGCGTGATGCGATCGGAGATGGATTCGAGCATGATCGCGGAGAGCTCGGCGATCTTGCCGGGCACGACGACCGGGAACTGCCGGCGGCCGCTCATCGCCGACATCATCCGCAGGATGTTGCCGAGCGGGACGCAGTCGCCGCCGAGGATGTAGCGCTGGCCGATGCGGCCGCGCTCCATGGTCAGCACAAGGCCCATCGCGACGTCGCGGACATCGACGAGATTGACCAGGAAGTTGAGATGCGGCTGCACCTTCTTCTGGAGGAAGTACCACAGCATTGCGGTCGGCGGCGTCAGGTTGTGGTCGGCGGCGCCGATCGGCATGGTCGGCGTGCCGATCACGAGCGGAAAGCCCGCGGCCGCCGCCTTCGCGGCGTGGTGCTCGGCGAGCGACTTCGACCGCGTATAGGCGCCGGGCATCGCATCGGCCGGCTGCAGCGCCTCTTCGGCGGCAACGCCGTTGAGGTCGGAATAGGGGAACAGGATCGATTCCGTCGAACAGTGCAGGAAGCGCGACACGCCGCGCTTCATCGCCGCGGCAAGCACGATTTCGGTGCCGCGGCAATTGACGTCGTGGAAGTCCTGCTTGTTGGCGACCCACATGCCGGGCAGGCCGGCGAGGTGATAGACCTGATCGACACCGGCGATCGCCGCGTCCACCGCGGTACCGTCCAGCACCGAGCCGTGGATGTGTTCAACGTCCGCGTTCGCCGCGGCCGGCGCACGGACATCGAGAACGCGTACCCGCTGCCCACGGGCGCGGAGCGCTTCTACGAGATGATGTCCGATGAAGCCGCTGCCACCGGTAACCAGTACGAGAGCCATGCAGAAGGTTTACTGTTTCGCTTCTAGAGCTATCGGGTTGAAAGGGAATTGGTCGGAACAGGCGCCAAAATCGCGRCAAGGTCGCGACGGAAGCCCAGTGCAATGAATAATTTCGCCATGACAAACATCGGTCCAAGCAGGAAATGCGCGGGGTGGTCGACCATCGACGGCTGCCGTTCCTCGAAAACCCTGTGGCCCACGATCTGCGCTGCGACGCCAGATCCGATCAGCAGCGCAAAAATCGACCACATCATGACGATCGAGGCCTGATTGCCGATTGCGGTTGCGACCGAAAGCAGCACGATCATCGCGGCGAGGATGCCGAGCCCAATCCCGGCGTCCAGCATCAGCCAGTAAACCAGCACCGGCAGGGCCGCAACCACGGCCAAGCTCACCTCGATCCCGAAGATGGGAAAACGCACGAGAGTGAGCGGCAGCACGGCGCCGGTGAAGAGCAGGAGGATTCCGACCACGTGCATCGCGCAGTTCCAGGGATCGCGATGATATTCGACGTAATCGGCCAGTTGGCGTTGAAAATAACCAGCCATCTCGGTCTCGTGCAGCATGGGGTCTGGGAAGGGCGAGAACAGGCTATAGCACCTGATAGGGCAGTGCACAAACCGGCTCGCGTGTCGCGCAAAGCATGGCTGTTGCGCTTTCGACAGGCCGCAAAACGGTCGGAACTTCAAAGAGTTCCGTCAGGGGAGGTGATCTCGTTCAGCGCTTCTTGGCGGGCTTTTTCGCCGCAGGCCCAGGCGCCGCAGCTGGATGCGCAGGCGCCTCCTCCGGCACCTTGGCATAGGTCAGGATTTGCAACTGACCGTTGGCGGCCGAGGTCGGCTTGGCCCGGTCGAGAAACTGCTCCTCGCCGAGGCCGATCGGATGCAGCCGCTTGGTCGAGATCTTGAAGGTGTTCACCAGGACGTCACGGATCGCATCGGCGCGTCGCTGGCTCAGGATCGCATTGGCCTCGCGCGTCTTCGCATTGGATTCGACATGGCCGACGATCAGGAACGTGTACGGCAGCAGCGAGGAGTTAACCAGCGCGTCCGCGATGCGGCCGACGGTCTGGTAGGAGGTCGGCTGGATGATCGGCGTGTCGGCGTCGAACTGGATCTGCGCGTTGAAGGCGGGCAGGTTGGCGAGATCAGGCGCGATCAGCGGCCGGTTCACCGGACCCGGATCGTTCTTGATCCTGGCCTTGGCGCGCTCCATCACCTGCTGCTTCAGCGCGGGAAGGTCGACCTCGGCGGCCTGTTCGAAATGGTTCAGCTTGCCGACGATGTCGTCACGCGTCGGCGCCGCCGTCTGCGCGCTTGCTGCGCCCGCGAGCAGGGCCAGGACCTGGACCACGACCAGCGTGATGGCGATTCCGTTCGCGCGCATCACCGATACCCCGCGTCGTCGACGGCCTTCAGGCAGTTGTTGCTGATGCCCTTGGGCGTCGTGACCAGGCAGGGGATCGACTTGCTGGTCTCCTTGGTCGAGCCGCCGCAGACCTTGACGATCTCGCGCTGGCAGGCGTTCGCCACCGTGACGCGCGCGGCGACGCGCTTCTGGATGGCATCGAAGGCGCCGAGATAGTCGCTCTGGCATTGCTGGGAGAGCACGTCGCGGTTGCGGGACAGGCACTCTTTCAGCCGGGTCGAGTCCGGGTTGACGCCGCGGCAATTGGCGACGATTTCCGCGCCGCAGCTCTTGGCCAGGAGCCCGATCGAATCGCCAAAGCTCATGGTCTCCGCCGCCGCAAGCGACGGCATAACCAATGCCAGCAAGATCAGTGTGATGGAGCCCCGGACCATGGGCGCATCTGATACGGGGAAGTTCGCGGTGGTCAAGGGGCGTTCGGGTGAGAACTGTCGAACGTCCGGCCAGTGCGGCGAACAGTCCTCACTCGGCCTCAGGGAGGGGCGGCCATTCGATCAGGGCGACCGTGTGTTTCCTGAGGTCGTCGGCCACAGCAGGGTCGGCCTTGAGCTCGTCCAATGTCCGCGGCGGGGGAAGCTGGCGGCCGTCCGCGCTCAGCTCCTGCGCATAAAATGCGAGCGCCTCGGGCGCACTCTCCAGGGCCTCGTCGACGTCGTCGCCGCCGGAAATGCAGCCCGGCAGGTCGGGAAACCACAAGCCGACGGCGTCGTCCGGGCCTGCGTCCTCGATGATGGCGACGTACTGAGGCATATCAGGCCTCACGCCCGCTGCACAAAACTGTCCACGACCTTCTTCTCGCCGGCCTTGTCGAAGGCGATGGTGAGCTTGTTGCCGTCGATCTTGGTGACGCGGCCGTAGCCGAATTTCTGGTGGAAGACGCGGTCGGAGAGGGAAAATTCCGAGGTGGTGCCGGTGGATTTGGCGACCAGCTCGCCCTCGATCGTCATCGGCCCGCGGCGGCGTGAGGAGAAGCTGCCGAAATCCGGGCCGGATGAGGAGGAGAACGACGAGGCCTGTTCCTCGAAGCCGCCTTGGCCGCCGCCACTGCGGCCGCCGCCCCGGTTGCGGTTGGCCTGGGCGCGCTGCCAGCCCGGGGTCGAATAGGTGGAACCGAACGCCTCCATGTCGTCGAAACGCGAGGCGCCGTAGCCGCCGGTGCCGCCCCAGGCCGAGCCGCCCTTGGATTCCGTGATCTCGACATTGGCGGACGGCAATTCGTCGAGGAAGCGCGACGGGATCGTGGTCGACCAGGTGCCATGGATCCGTCGGTTGGTCGCAAAGTAGATCTTTGCGCGGCGCCTCGCGCGGGTCAGGCCGACATGGCCGAGCCGGCGCTCTTCCTCGAGGCCGGCGCGGCCCTGCTCGTCCAGCGTGCGCTGGCTCGGGAACAGGCCTTCCTCCCAGCCGGGCAGGAACACGTTGTCGAATTCGAGGCCCTTGGCCGAATGCAGCGTCATCAGCGACACCGCGTCCTCGTCGGCGCCGCTGTCGCGGTCCATCACCAGCGAGATGTGCTCGAGGAACCCTTGCAGGTTCTCGAACTCCTCCATCGAGCGCACCAGCTCTTTCAGGTTCTCCAGCCGGCCCGCGGCGTCTGCCGAACGGTCCTTCTGCCACATCTCGGTGTAGCCGCTCTCGTCGAGCACGATCTGGGCGAGATCGGTGTGCGCGGTGACCTCGCGCTGGGCGCGCCAGCGGTCGAACTGGGCGACGACGTCGCGCAAGCTTCCGCGCGCCTTCGGCTTCAGCTCGTCGGTCTCGACCACCGCGCGCGCCGCCTCGAACAGCGGGATGCGGCGCTTGCGGGCGTGGTCGTGGAGCATCTGCACGGTGGCGTCGCCGAGGCCGCGCTTGGGCACATTGACGATGCGCTCGAAGGCGAGGTCGTCGGCCGGTGAGTTGATGACCCGCAGATAAGCCAGCGCGTCGCGGATTTCGGCGCGCTCGTAGAAGCGCGGGCCGCCGATCACGCGGTAGGGCAGGCCAAGCGTGACGAAACGATCTTCGAACTCGCGCATCTGGTAGGAGGCACGCACCAGGATCGCGATCTCGTTGAGCTTGTCGCCCTGGCGCTGGATCTGCTCGATCTCCTCGCCGATGCCGCGGGCTTCCTCTTCCGAATCCCACGAGCCGGTGACGGTGACCTTCTCGCCGTCATGGTCCTCGGTGCGCAACGTCTTGCCGAGCCGGCCTTCGTTGTGCGCGATCAGATGCGAGGCGGCGGCGAGGATGTGGCCGGTCGAGCGGTAATTGCGCTCGAGGCGAATGACCTTGGCGCCGGGGAAATCGTGGTCGAAGCGCAGGATGTTGTCGACCTCGGCGCCGCGCCAGCCATAGATCGACTGGTCGTCGTCGCCGACGCAGCAGATGTTTTTGACGTGGGGCGTCTGCTCCCTCGCCCCGCTTGCGGGGTCGCGACGAGCTTCGCTCGCGCTGAGAGCGTCGGGGTGAGGGGCTGTCTCCACGAGTTCAGTCTGCGGAGAGTCCCCCTCACCCGCATCGCTTTGCGATGCGACCTCTCCCCGCACGCGGGGAGAGGTGAAGGAGGGAGACGTCGGCGCCTGCGACAGCAGCCGCAGCCACAGATATTGCGCGACGTTGGTGTCCTGATATTCGTCGACCAGGATGAATTTGAAGCGCTGCTGGTATTGCCGCAGGATGTCCGGATGCTCGCGGAAGATCCGGATGTCCTCGAGCAGCAGATCGCCGAAATCGGCGGCGTTCAGGATCTTCAGCCGCTCCTGGTAGCTCGCATAGAGCTTGCCGCCCTTGCCGTTGGCGAACACGGCGGCTTCGCCTGACGGCACCTGCGACGGCGTCAGGCCGCGGTTCTTCCAGCCGTCGATCAGGCCGGCCAGCATGCGTGCCGGCCAGCGCTTGTCGTCGATATTGTCGGCCTGGAGCAGCTGCTTGAGCAGCCGCACCTGGTCATCGGTGTCGAGCACGGTGAAGTTCGACTTGAGCTGCGCCAGCTCGGCATGGGTGCGCAGGATGCGGCCGCCGATGGAGTGGAAGGTGCCGAGCCACGGCATGCCCTCGACCGCATGGCCGAGCATCTGGCCGAGCCGATGCTTCATCTCGCGCGCGGCCTTGTTGGTGAAGGTCACCGACAGGATCTCGGCGGGGCGGGCGCGGCCCTGGCTGAGGATGTGGGCGATGCGCGTGGTCAGCACGCGCGTCTTGCCGGTGCCGGCGCCGGCCAGCACCAGAACCGGGCCGTCCAGCGTCTCCACGGCGTCGCGCTGCTCGGGATTGAGCCCGGACAGATATTTCGGGCCCACGGAGGCGCGCGCACGCGCGGCGATGCCGCCGGCTGCGGGCTGGTGGTCGGGTACGCTGGTGATCTTGCTCGGCTCGGTCATGCGAATCATTGGCCCCACGATGGCACCGCGGGGTGGTGGAAGGGAGCCTTCTTAACAGGGATTGCTGCCTATATGGGGCGCCGGGGCGAGGTTTTCCACGTGCGCGGYGGGCTGATTTGTTCCATCGGCGAGGGCGAATTTCCAGCTTGCGTGGGCCGGAACCATCGTTCCCGCGTCGAGATTGTCTGGACAGGTGGCGCGGCCAGCCGCGCCGACGCAGACAGACATCAAGACGAGGGTTTGACCATGCTAGGCTGGGTTGTGACGTTTCTGGTTATCGCACTGATCGCCGGCATCCTGGGCTTCGGCGGCATCGCCGGCGCCTCGATCGAGATCGCCAAGATCATCTTCTTCATCGCGGTCGTGCTGTTCCTGGTCTCGGCCGTGGTGGGCCTTGCCCGCGGCCGCAACAGGATATAGCGCGGTCTGATGGGTGCATGATCTTACCGGAAAACCGCTTCACACTTTTCCGGATCATGCACTACCGCTTCGAGGGCATCGCCACGTTCCGGCCGATGCCCTCGGGCCGCGGCACGGCGCCGTGGGCGCCCACGACGGCTGCGATGCGCTGCCGGATATCGGGCGGAAAGGCCGCCACCTTTCGCGAGCCCATGTCGATGTGGAGCGACATGTTTTCGGAGGTCGCCGACAGCCAGCCTTCGGTCGCGTGCCGCAACTCCTGGAACGTATGCAGCCGCTTGTCGTCGGCTTCGAGCAGCCAGACCGACACCTGCACGGGATCGCCGAGGTGGATTTCGCGCAGATACCGCACATGGCATTCGGCAGTGAAGGTCGAGCCGCCTCGCTCCTTCATGTAGCCCGGCCCGATCCCGAGCTGTAACCACATCTGGTCGATCGCGCGGTCGAACATCACGTTGTAATAGGCCATGTTGAGATGGCCGTTATAGTCGATCCATTGCGGCTCGATCTGCATGATCGACGAGCGGAACGGCTCGGCAGCGGCGGTCTCCGGCATGTGTCTTTCCTGCTATGCGCGCGGTCGCTTGACTTGACCGGTCAGATGTCCTTTGCCACGGTTCTTCTGTCGGGAGGAATGTCCGTGGGTACGACCATCACCAATAATCCGCCGCGGGTCGAGCCGAAAGCCCTCGCAAGCGCGCTGGAGCAGCTTGCCGCACGGTTCGGCAACCGCCTCATCACCTCGCAGGCCGTTCGCGAGCAGCACGGCCATACCACCACGTGGATCGTCAACCAGCCGCCGGACGGCGTGGTGATGGCGCAGGAGACCGCCGACATCCAGGACGTGGTGCGGATCTGCGCCAGGAACCGCGTGCCCGTCATCGCCTTCGGCACCGGCACCTCGCTCGAGGGCCAGGTCAACGCGCCCGCCGGCGGCATCTCGATCGACCTGCGCGACATGAACAAGGTGCTCGCGGTGCATGCCGAGGATCTCGACTGCGTGATCCAGCCCGGCGTCACCCGCAAGGCGCTGAACGAGCATCTGCGCGACCAGGGCCTGTTCTTCCCCATCGACCCCGGCGCGGATGCTTCGCTCGGCGGCATGGCCTCGACCCGCGCCTCCGGCACCAACGCGGTGCGCTACGGCACCATGCGCGACAGCGTGCTCGCTTTGAAGGTCGTGCGCGGCGACGGCGAGATCATCACCACAGGCACGCGCGCCAAGAAATCATCCGCCGGCTACGACCTGACGCATCTGTTCGTCGGCGCCGAAGGCACGCTCGGCATCATCTCCGAGCTGACCATTCGCCTGCGCGGAATCCCTGACACGATCGCGGCCGGTGCGGTGTCGTTCGAGACCGTGCACGGGGCATGTCAGGCGGTGATCCTGGCGATCCAGACCGGCATTCCCGTGGCGCGCATCGAGCTGCTCAACGCCGCGCAGGTGAAGGCCTGCAACGCCTATTCGAAGCTGACGCTGCCGGAAACGCCGCTGCTTCTGATGGAATTCCACGGCAGCGAGGTCGAGGTCGGCGAGCAGTCCAAGGCCTTCGGCGAGATCGCAAAGGATTGCGGAGGCGGCGATTTCTCCTGGACCACCAAGCCGGAGGATCGCACCAAGCTGTGGCAGGCGCGGCACGACGCCTATTGGTCGGTGAAGGCGCTGCGGCCCGGCGACAGCATCGGCGTGGTTGCGACCGACGTCTGCGTGCCGATCTCGCGGCTTGCCGATTGCGTCGGCGAGACCGAGGAAGACCTCAAGCGCCTCAACCTGCTGTCGCCGATCGTCGGCCATGTCGGCGACGGCAATTTCCACTGCTCGCTGGTCTGTGACACCAACGATGCCGACGAGATGGCGCGCGGCGAGGAGTTCATGCATCGCCTGGTCGAGCGCGCGCAGGCGATGGACGGCACCTGCACCGGTGAGCACGGCATCGGCCAGGGCAAGCAGAAATATCTCAAGGCGGAACTCGGCCCCGAAGCGCTCGACGCGATGCGGGCGCTGAAAAAGGCGCTCGATCCGCTGAATATCTTCAATCCCGGCAAGATCGTGCCGGAGGCATAGCGCGCGGGCGGCTGCGTCGCGGTCGCGGAACTTTCGGCAGTCAGGCCGGTTCCAATCCCGTCAATTTCCGATGCCTCGATGGCGCGGCTCTGCGGGAGGATGCGATGTTGCGACCTGTCATTGGAATTGCCGTGATGGCGCTTGCCTGCATGCTGGCGGGCACGGCTCTGGGCAAGGGCGGGCACGGTGGCGGCCATGGTGGTGGGCACGGAGGCGGGCATGGCGGCGGCCATCACGGCGGCGGTCATGGTGGTGGTCATCATGGTGGCGGCCATTTTGGCGGTCATGGCTTCGGACACGTGCATGGCGGCGGGCATCATGGCGGGCCCCGCTTCGCAACGGGCGCGCGACATCGCGGCCCGAACTTCGGCCAGATCCGCAATGCGGCCGTCCGTCCTGCGAATTTTCGCAACGCCCTCAACGTGCATTCCAGCGCCTTCCGCAACGGCCGTCTGATCAGCAATCCGGCCGCGCGAGCCCAGATCGCGGCGGCGGCCGCACTCGCCGGCTGGCACGGCGCCAGCAGCGGGTGGTGGCAACATGCGGGCGGCGGTTATGGCTGGGTCGGACCGCTGTTCTGGCCGTTCGCCTACAACGATCTCTACGACTACACGATCTGGGGCGACGGTCTCGGCTTCTGGGGCTACGGCTATCCGGACATCTATGCCGGCATCTTCGGGCCCTATGGCTATAACGGTCTCTCGGCCTATCTGCCGCAGCGGCCGCAGGGACGGCGCCAGGCGCGCGGCGTCCCGCTGGATCGGCTCTGCGGCAGCGACCGCCGCGAAATCGTCGGTCTGCCGATCGACCAGATCGCCGCCGCGGTGCAGCCGACCGAGGCGCAAGGCGCAAGCCTCGACGAACTCGGCAACGCATCGATCCAGGCGTCCGAGATGATCCGCGCGTCCTGCCCGTCGCAGGTCGCGGCGACAGCGCCAGGTCGGCTGACGGCGATGCAGCAGCGCATCGAGGCGATGGAGAAAGCCGTCGATCTCGTTCAGCCCGCCCTCGATCGATTCTACGGCTCGCTCACCGACGAGCAGAAGGCGCGCTTCAATGCGCTGGCCGAGGATCAGCGTCGTGCGACGGCTTCCAACAACACCGGCGGATCGCTGGTCCAGAATTGCGCGACGCCTGCTGCGCTCGATTGGCCCAGCACTGACATCGAGGCGAGGCTTCATCCCAACGACACCCAGCGCGCTGCGCTACAGGTGCTCCAGGATACCAGCGCCAAAGTCAGCGCATCGCTCAAGGCGGCCTGCGAGCCCAGCGACGTGATGACGCCGCCGGCGCGAATGGCGGCGGTTCGCAAGCGGCTCGACACGATGCTCGACGGCGTCAAGTCGGTTCGCGCGGCGCTGGAGGATTTCTACGCCACGCTGAACGACGAGCAGAAGGCGCAGTTCGAGGCCATCGGACCACGTCGGACGCCCTGACTGCATATCGATAATACGTGGCGGAAAAATCGCCTCGCCGATCTCGATCGGCCTCTCTATGCTGGGCGAGGCGGGAGCGCGGAACTACGGCGGCTGGAAGACCATTGGTGACGGGGCGATGAAGTGGTTCGCAAAGCAGAAGCCGGCGGACATCTGGGACGAGACGATCGAAGGACCGCTCGGCGACATCGAGGCCGCCGAGCGCATCCGCGCGATCTGTGACGCCGCGGCCGCGAGCGCGGCCGGTTCGGCGCGCAACGACACGCGCGAAGGTGAGCGCTATGAACGCGCGGCCCAGGTCGCGATGGAAATCGCGATGAAGATCTCCGACGGGCTGATGCGCGATGACGCAGTCCATCGCATCGTCGATCTCTGCATGACAGCGAACGACCTCAAGACCGCGCAAATCCTGTTTCGCGCGATCCATGCCAGCTGGATCCGGGAGACGGTGCAGCGGGATCATCCGACCCTGGCCTAGAGGCGTGTACTCGTAAATCCGGTGTGCCCGGCAACGAGCCAAGTGCCATCGCGCTCTCCGGGCGTCATCGAAGCTGGTGACAAGAAGGCGAATTCCCGCTCACCGGTGGAATTGATCCTCTGCCGGGGTTAGATGGCCGCCTCGGTCTGCGCGTCGAAAACATGAAGCCTGGAAGGCCGCATGGCAACGCGCAGCCTGTCGCCCACCCTCACCCTCGCGGTCGGCTCGACGCTCGCCACCATGATACTCTCGCCGACCTTCATATCGAGCAGGATTTCCGAGCCGAGTTGCTCGACCACCTCAATCACAGCATCGAAGCATGAGTGGCCGAGATCAGCGCTACCCGCCACGGTAAGGTCCTCCGGCCGCACGCCGAGCATGACCTCGCGTCCGATATGGCCGCGCAGCCGCTGCGCGGTCTCGTCCGGCAGCTTGATGCGCAGGCCGGAGTTCTCGGCAATCAGCGATCCGTTCGCCTCGGTCACCGTAACGGCGGCGAAATTCATGGCCGGGGAGCCGATGAAGCCGGCGACGAACTTGTTGGCGGGCTGATTGTACAGTTCGAGCGGCTCCCCCACTTGCTGGACCACGCCGTCTTTCATGACGACGACCCGGTCACCCAGCGTCATGGCCTCGACCTGATCGTGGGTAACGTAAATGGCGGTGGTGCCGAGACGGAGATGCAGTTTCTTGAGCTCAACGCGCATCTGTACCCGCAGCTTGGCATCGAGGTTCGACAGCGGCTCGTCGAACAGGAACACGCGGGGGTGACGCACAATGGCACGACCCAACGCCACGCGCTGGCGCTGGCCGCCGGACAGCTGGCGCGGCTTGCGCGTTAGCAATTCACCGATGCCGAGGATGTCGGCCGCCTCCCGCACGCGCTTGTCAATCTCGGGCTTTTCGAATTTGCGCATCTTCAGGCCAAACGCCATGTTGTCGTGCACGCTCATGTGCGGGTACAGGGCGTAGTTCTGGAACACCATGGCGATGTCGCGGTCCATCGGCGCCAATTCATTGACCACGTTTCCGTCGATGGAAATGTCGCCGGAACTGATCGCTTCAAGCCCGGCGATCATTCTCAGCGTCGTGGTCTTGCCGCAGCCGGACGGTCCGACGAACACCACGAACTCCTTGTCGCGGATCTGCAGATTGACGTCTTTGACAGCGTGCACGCTGTCGTAGAACTTGTTGATCCCCTTGAGGACGACCTGGCCCATTCGCTCCACCCGCCTTCCGCATGCCCACTTTCCTGATGATCCGGGGTGCTGTCAGCCCTTCACCGATCCAGTCAGTCCTGCGACGTAGTGCTCGACGAAAAACGAATAGGCGATAGCAACCGGGATCGATCCGAGCAGGGCGCCAGCCATCAGCGGTCCCCAGAAGAATACATCGCCGCGGATCAGTTCCGATGTGACGCCGACCGGCACGGTCTTCTGTCCAGGCGAGGACAGGAAGACAAGTGCGTAGATGAACTCGTTCCACGACAGGGTGAAAGCGAAGATGCCGGCCGAGAGGATGCCCGGGATCGCCACCGGGATGACGATGTAGAGCATGGCCTGCCAGCGCGAGGCGCCGTCAATGCGCGCGCATTCCTCGAGCTCCTTGGGCACCGCCTTGAAGTAGCCCATCATGAGCCAGGTGCAGAACGGAATGAGAAAGGTCGGATAGGTCAGGATCAATGACCAGGGCGTGTCACCCAGCCGATAGTTGCGGATGATCTCTGCCAGCGGAATGAAGAGCAGCGTTTGAGGCACCAGATAGGTGATGAAGATGCCGGTGCCCAGGCTGCCTGCAAATGGAAAGTTCAGCCGCGAGAGAGCATAGCCGGCGAACACGCCGCACACGAGCGAGATGGCGGTTGACGCGAGCGCGATGAACGTCGTGTTCCACAGCCACGATGCAAACAGCGTCTCCTCGAACAGGTACCTGACATGGTCCCAGGTCGGGTTCCAGGTCCAGAACGGATTGTAGTTGATCGAATTCCAGGGTCGGTAAAGCTCGCCGTCCGGCCGCACCGAAGTGATCACCATCCAGTAGAACGGGAACAGCAGGAAAAGCAGGAACATCGCCATGGGGACGTAGAAGAACGCCCACTTTCGCCACCTTGCGCCCTCGATCATGGCTCAGCGGACCTCCACGCGGCGGATGTAGAGAAGTTGGATGATAACGACCAGAAACAGGACCGGAAACATGGCGAGCGAGATGGCAGCGCCCTCGCTTAGGAGGCCGGTGCCGATGCCGATCTGATAGGCGTAGGTGGCGAACAGGTGCGTTGCATTGGCTGGTCCGCCGCCTGTCATCACATAGACGATCTGGAAGTCGGCGAACGTCTGAATCACCGAGAACAGCACCACGACCATGGTCACGGGCAGCAGCAGGGGCCAGGTGATGTGCCAGAACCGCTGCCACGGCCTGGCACCGTCTATGGCGGCGGCCTCGCTAAGTTCGGGACTGATGGTCTGCAGGCCGGCGAGCAGGCTGATGGCGAAGAATGGCACTCCGCGCCAGATGTTGACGATGATGATCGAGATCATGGCGAGGTCTGGATCGCCAAGCCAATTGATCCGACCGCTGATCAAACCGAGATGGTAGAGGAGCCAATTGAGGACGCTAAATGTCGGGTCGAACATCCACTTCCAGGCGAAAGTCGAGAGCACGGTCGGGATGATGAAGGGCAGCAGGATGAAAGCACGGGTGAAAGCCTTGCCGCGGAAATTCCGGTTGAGCAGCATGGCCAGCCACAGCCCGAGCGCCAGCTTGAAGACGGTGGTTACGCCCGTATAAAGAAACGTGTTGTAGACGGAGGTGCGAAAGATCCCGTCATTGAAGATCTTGTAGAAGTTGGCGAGGCCGACGAACTCGCCTGGAACGCCGACGCGCGAGTTGGTCACCGACAACAAGATGCCGCGCAAGAACGGATAGGCGATGAACGTACCGAGCAGCGCCAGGGTCGGCACCAGCAGCACGAATGCGAGCCAACGCTCGTCCTCAAGCAGCCGGATTCTGGGCCGCGGCGCCTGCGGCATGTAGACTTGGGTCTCGGCGATCGCCATCTCGCTTCACCTCTAAGCGCACGCCAACAGACGCGTCATGCGAAACTTTGATCGCGCCGCCTCACAGAGAGACGGCGCACCGTACAAGTCCGAGACGCGGGGCGCGCGGCAGCCACTTCGCAGCCGTGCGACGTGCTGCGCACGTACTTTCAAGAATAGACCTTCTTGAGTTCGACTTCCGCCCATTTCACGGAATCCTCCGCCGGAGCGCCCTGGATCGCTTTGGCGTACATATCTGTGATGATGTATTTGGTGAGCACTTCGGCAGCCTTCTTGCCTGATGAGGGCAGAGGGTACCCGGGCGTCTGACCCAGGAGGCCGGCGATCTTGAAGGGCGCCATGACCCTGTCCTCTTCCCACAACTTGTGTTTCTCCCATTCGTGGGTCGGCGGTGTCGCGAAACCTTTCTGGGAGACGAACCACGGCTCGTAGTTCGCCTTGGTATGGACCCACTTCAACAACGCCTTCGCACCGTCCTGATTCTTCGAATAGTTCGGAATGACGTGAGAGAAATAGGTGTGCATGGCGAATTGGCCGGCCGGGCCTTTGGGCAACGGCGAGTGCTGGATGTCGGTCTTCAGCTGTGCGCCTTTTTCAGTAATATATTTGTCGGGGTTGCGCAGCGATTCGATGTAGATCGAAGCGCCGTTGAGGGTGGCGCAGATGGTTTGCGACAGGAACGCACGGTTGTTGTTGGTGTCATCCCAGGCAAGCCCGCCCTCGTCGTGGGCTTCCTTCCAGAAAGCCGTCATGAACTTGACGGACTCGATGACCTCTTTCTTGTTGATGTTGACAGTCTTGCCGTCCTTCTCGACCTCAGTGCCGCCCCACGACCACATGTACGGGTAACTGAACGTCGGCGCGTCACCGAACGTGTGGCCGAGCGTCTGACCGATCGGCCGGCCCTGGGCCTTGAGCTTCTTGCCAACCTCGCGATACTTCTCCCAAGTGTCCGGGAAGGTCGATGAGCCGATCTCATCGAACCAGGATTTTCGGTAGGCGATCATGGCGCCGACGATGGTCCACGGCAAAGAGATCCATTTTTGGCCGTCGGCGGAGTTGGACTTGCACAGATCATAATAGCCATCTTCGGCCTCGCTCACACGACCTGCGATGTCGGACAGGTCGATGACGCTCTCCGAATAGATCTGCGGGTGGTTATTGAAGAGCATGATGATGTCGGGACCTGAGCCCGACTGGATCGCCGAGGTGATGCGCGGCTGCAGGTCATTGCCATTCACAGTCTCAAGATTGATCTTGATTCCCAGCGCCTTCTCGGCAGCAGGCAGCAGCTCCTTGCGCAATAGCTGATCGGAAGCTGGCACGAAGTCATTCCAACGCAGCCAGTGTACCGTGGTGCCCTGTGCAAAAACGGGAGCCCTGCCAGTGGCCAGGATGCCGGCCATGCCGCCCACAAGCGCCGTGCCGCCCTTGAGGATGTTACGTCGGGTTACCGTCGTCATGCATTCCTCCCTCGGTGTGTCTGAGCTAATATCCTTTGGCCAGTCTAACGCCGGCCTGGAGTGCCTTTCAGTCTATCGCGCCTCCGTGGCTCAACGCATGCGCCCGCGACAACGTGCGCATTGCATTGGCTCGATGATCCTTTGGTGGCCTTCCACTTGCAGCGCCGGGGTGGCGAGTTCGCCGCGAACCAGGGGGCGTTCTTCGCGGAGCAGCGGCGCGATTGCATCGCACCCAATCGTAACGGCGATACGATCGGCGGCCTGGATCATGTCGGCGCTGCAGCCAGCGCTTGAACCCTACCGTCATAACGATCCCTCCCGCGCAGCGACGGTATAGCCGCGGCCAAGCGGGTTTTCCCCGTCTTATATGAAGTTCGGTACCGGAAGCTGGCGCGACATCATTGTCGCCCGTCGCGGCAGGAAATCAAGTGCTAGCTTTGACGCGGCGGCCATGGGCTCACTCCGCGAACTGGCCGGCGACCAAAAGTATCGCTCCCTTTGGGGCGGCGGACCGAGTGAAGGCGGTGGTTATTTTGCCAGCTTGCGCACGGCCTCATCGACGCTGTGGAAGACGTGTTCGCGGGGCAGGGCGTCGAACAGTCTGAAACGTTCGAACGCGTTCTGCGCGCGCACCGATTCCAGCCGCGCCAGCGCGACGGTGACGCCCTGTTCGCTGCACGCCTTGAAGACGTCGAGCAGGATCTGCGCGGCGGTGAAGTCGATCTCGACCATGCCGCTCGCCTCCAGCACCAGCAGTTGCGGCGTCGAGGTGCCGAGCACCTTGGCCACGTCGCTGCGAAAACCCGGCGCGTTGAGGAAGGACAGCGGCGCCTGGAGCCCAATCACGGCGACGCCGGCGACGCGCTCGCCGGTGATGTGCGGATGCGCCGGCCACCAGATCGTGGTGCCCGGCACGCGCTCGAACTCGACGAGCCGCGCGCGCGTCGTGCTCCAGATGCCGTGCAGCAGCGACAGCACGATGCCGAGGAAGGCGCCCTGCTGGATCGGCAGCACGATGATCAGCGCGGCAGTGGCGACGATCAGCAGGAACTCGCTGAACGATTGCCGGTAGATCATGGCGATCTGCTTCACCCGGATGATCCGCAGCGCCACGAACAGCAGGATGCCGCCGAGCGCGGCGTCCGGAACGTGCTGCAGCAGCCCCGTCCCGAACGCGAGCAGCGCCAGCACGATTGCCCCGGCCGCAAGGCCCGCGAGCTGCGATTGTCCGCCGGTCTCGACAACGATCCCGGTTCGCGGCGGGCTGGCATTGACCGGAAACGCGCCGAACAGGCCGGACAGCACGCTGCCGGCGCCCGCACCGAGGAAGTCGCGGTCGACATCGGCAGGCTTGTCGGGATCGGACGGGAACGACCGCGTCGTCGCCGCGGTCTGCACCATCACCACGACCGTGATGACGAAGGCGAGCGGCACCAGGCGCACCCATAGCTCCGGTGCCAGGTCAGGCAAGGTCGGCCGCGGCAGCGTGCCCGGCACCGCGCCGACGACGCTGACGCCCTTGCTTTCGAGGCCGAGCGCGATTGTGGCCAGCGTCGCGGCGACGAGCCCGATCAGCGCGCCCGGAATTTTCGCGCTGACCCTCTCGGCGATGAAGACCACGGCGAGCACACCAAGCCCGATGCAGAGCGTGAAGGGGTTCGTGCGGCCGAGTTCGGTCGCGAGCACGCCGATGCGTTCGAGTGTCGGCCCGCTTGGTGATGGAAGCCCGAGCACGCCCGGCAGTTGCGAGACGATGATGTGGACGGAGATGCCGGCGAGGAAGCCGACCATCACCGGCACGGACAGAAGATTGGCGATGCCGCCGAGGCGGAAAGCGCCGCTGGCCAGCATCATCGCGCCGACCATCAGCGCCAGCGCGATCGCAAGCCCCTGATACTCAGGCGAGCCGGTGGCAGCGAGCGCGGCAAGTCCGCCGGCGAAGATCGGCGTGATCGTGGAATCCGCGCCGCAGGACAGGAAGCGGTTGCCGCCGAGCAGCGCGAAACCGAGCGAGCCCGCCATGAACGCGAAGAAGCCGATCTGCGGCGCAAAACCGCCGAGCCGCGCCGTGGCCATCTGCTCGGGGATCGCAATCGCCGCCAGCGTCAGGCCCGCCATGAGGTCGCCGGGCAGGGCATAGGACGCGAGTGACCGGAACAGCGGCCATGAGCTCTTGGCGGGCGCGTCGTGCGGCATCGATATGGAATCCCCGGAAAGGCTGGCGTCAGCAGATCAGCCTACAGTACTTCCGGAAGGCCACAGAAGGCGAAATATCCGCAACTCTCGTGTCCCGGACGCGCTGCAACGCCCAGCGTTGCTGCGCAGAGCCGGGACCCATCGCGCCGCACAGTTCGCTGGTACATGGGCCCCGGCTCTGCAGCGCACCGCACCGGACGATGCGTCGCATCGCCGGGAGCGCTGCGCTCCGTCCGGGGCACGAGAGTTGCTGGCCGCTCACCATCAACAGAAATGTCCGCAGGCAGGGCCTGCGGACATCCATTCGCTTGGTGAACTGGGGCTCAATACCTGCCGCGGTTGTAGTCGCCGCGTCCGTAGCCGCCTCCGCCACGGCCGCCCATACCCATGCCGAGACCAATCCCGACGCCAATTCCGACGCCCACGGCTTCAGGTGGCGGGCCAGGTGGCGGCGCGCGCTCGTAGATCACTTCGTCGGGCGGCGGCCGGCGCGGCTTCGGCGGCGTCTCGACCACCTTTCGCTTCGGCGGCGTGTCGTCGACGCGCTTCTTGATGACGGGCGCCACCGCCGGATTGACCGGCGTTGCCGGTGTCGACGGCGCCGAGCACGGGCAGGTTGGGGCCATTGCGACCGCGACCGGAGCAGGGGCCGCTGCGGCCGCGACCGGCAAGGCATAGTTGCGGTTCTGCACGCGGAGCAGCAGCCGGCGCGCGGTTGCGGCGAGGTCGCTGTTGTCCCAATTCGCCAGATAGGCCTCGAACGAAGCGCGCGTGTTGATGGCGGTGGCGCGCTCCCAGGCCAGCATCTGGCGCCGGCGCTCCAGGATCGTGCGCAGGCGCGGCGTGTAGGAGGCCTGTGCGTAGAGCTCGACATAGGCCTGATACGCCTCGACGGTGTCGTCGGCGATCACCAGCTCATAGGCAGCCTTCGGCTCCTTGCCCTGCAAATCCTTGCGCCAGTCCGCGACGCTGCGCGTGCCGCTGGCGAGTGYCATGGCGGATGCGCCCGGGAGAGCAGGCTGTCCGCCGCTGCTCTCGCCGCCGAAGAACTTGAAGTCGGTCGTCAGCGACGAGCTTTCCCAGGGGATCTGCCGCCCGTCGGTCGATTGCGCCACGGCGATGCGGATGCGCTTGAACACTTCCTCGATCGGCAGGTTGGGCTGCTTGGCGACGGTCAGCGCGGCCGTGGTGTAGGGGCTGTCGACGCCGGAGCCGTCCTCTGCTTCCGCGCCGGGCGAGGTCGAATAGGAGATGAAGGAGCCGGGTGCACCGGCCTTGGTGTCGACGATCGCGAGCCCGTGGCCGGCGCCGCTGAGCGCCGGGAACGGATTGTTGCGGCAGGCGTCGAGCATGAAGATGCGTGCCCGCGTCGGCAGCGCGCCGAGCGTGTTGAGCAGATCGTTCAGCCGTACGCCCTGGAGCGGAATATCGGCCTCGCGCTTGGGATCGAGATCGACCGGCACCAGATAGTTCTCGCCGTCGATCTGGAGGCCGTGGCCGGCATAGAACACCAGTGCGACGGTGTCGGCGCCGCTGGCGCTGACCTTGCCGGCGAAATCGGAGATCGCAGCGCGCATCTCGTTCTGCGCCAAATTGGCCGCCGTGGTGACGGTGAAGCCGGCATTGCCGAGCAGCTCCGTCATGCCCCTGGCGTCGTTGGCTGCGTTGGGCAGCTCCGGCACGGTGCGATAGGCCGATTGACCGATCACGAGTGCGAGCCGCGCCTCGGCGTCGGCGTCCGTCGGTGTCATCAATTGCGCGAGCGCGACAAGGCTGGAGGCAAGAAACAAATTGCGAAGGACTGGACGGCGCATAGTGTCACCTCCATCGGCAATGCGCGCGATGATGTCACCTTTTCTAGGTCGCGGCCACGCGTCTGTCTGTGCACTGGATCACGCAGCAAGCTGCGGCAAAATGGGGCAGGGCGTCTGCCGGAGCCGCCGGGTATCGCTCCGGCGGCATCCATGTGAATTGCGCATTGATCCATGCACCAATTGGATTGATCCCCGCTGTTGCGCGAAGCGTCCTGTCGCACATCGGCCACCAGGCCGATCCGATCGAGAATCCCGGACAAACATGGTTGTTTTGACGGCGCCGATGCCGTCGATGCTCGCGACACGCCGCTTTGCGACGGCCGGCTGCAACCCTTGCCTGCCCCGTCGCTTTGGCCATACAGTCCGCGCAACAGGCCGCGGCAGCGATCYCGGCCGTAAACAAGAATATTCGGGGAGAGACCGCGCCATGACCATCGTGCCCGTGAGCCGTCGCACGTTCATCAAGTCGTCGACGGCGGTTACCGCCGGCCTCGTTCTCTCTCCCGCCATCATCGGTCGCGCCGAAGCGGCGACGCTGAAGCTGAAATGCTCCTCCTCGCTGCCGAACGATCCGAAATACGCCAACGGCCGCGTCTACTACGACAACCTCGTCAAGAACCTGAAGGGCAACGGGCTCGGCGAGCAGGTCGAGGTCGCCTTCTTTCCCGACAACCAGCTCGGGCAGGAGATCGACGTCATCAATTCGGTGAAGCTCGGCGTCATCGACCTCATGGTATCGGGTTCGTCGATCTCCGCCAACCTGGTGCCGCTGGTCGGCACCTTCGATCTCGGCTTTCTGTTCTCGAGCTTCCCGCAGCAGACCAAGGCGTTCGATTCCGGCGCCGCCAAGCCGATCGAGGACGCGCTGCTCAAGAGTGGCAACATCCGCATCATCGCCTGGGCCTAYAATTTCGGCTCACGCAGCGTGCTCGCGAGGAAGCCGGTGAAGACGCCGGAGGATCTCGCCGGCCTCAAGATCAGGACGCTGCCGAATCCGGTGATCACGGAATGCCTGCGCCTGATGGGCGCCGCCGCGACGCCCCTGGCCTTCGGCGAGATCTACACGGCGCTCCAGGCCGGCGTGCTCGACGGGCTGGAGCACGATCCGCCGACGATCCTGGCCAGCAAGTTCTTCGAAACGGCAAAATTCTACTCGCTGACGCAGCACAATTTCTCGCCGCTCGCGATCTACTTCAGCGACGTGACCTACAACCGCATGGATCCGAAGCTGCGCGAGGGTTTCCTCGATGCCGCCAAGAAGGCCGCGGCCGACACGCGTGCCCATGGGCTTGCGGTCGAGAAGGAGGCGCTGACGGCTTTGACCGAGAAGGGCGTGACGGTGGCCGAATGCGACCGCGAAGCCTTCAAGAAGCGCGTCGCGCCGCAGCACGAGAACTTCATCAAGGCGCGGCCGGAGTCCAAGCCGGTCATCGACATCATCCGCGCGACGCAAGCTTGAGATGACCAAGTCTGAGATGGCGTTGACAGCCGCCGTGCCCCTCTCGGGCGGCCGCCACGGGAGYATTACGCTGCTGCTTCGCCTCAGCGACGCGATTGCGGCCATCCTCCTGGCCGCCGATCTCGTGGTCGTCTGCGCGTCGGTGCTGCTGCGCTTCTGCTTCAATGCGCCGGTCGAATGGTCTGACGACGTCGCGCGCGGCCTGATGGTCGGCTCGGCCTTCTTCGGCGCAGCGAGCGCGCTCGCGCGTGGCGAGAATGTCGGCGTGTCCTTCTTCCGCGATCTGCTGCCGGTGCGGCTGCGCACGCTGGTCGATGCCGCGAGTGCGCTTCTGGTCGTGCTGATCTCCGGCTATGTCGCCTACAACGCCATCAAGCTGGGATCGTTGACTTCAGGCCAGACCACCGGGTCCGGCCTGCCGCTGGAGCTGACCTTCTACCCGATGGGCATCGGCGCGCTGTTCATGACGGTGTTCGCGATCGACCAGCTCTGCGCGCGGCCGCTGCCCGACATCGTCAGGGGCCTCGTTGCCGTCGTCATCGTCAGCGGCCTCTATCTCGCCTGGGATTATCTGTCGCCGTCCACGGTGCCGTCGGCGGGCACGCTGATGTTTATCGGCTTCTTCGCAACCCTGTTCGGCGGATTGCCGATCGGCTTTGCGCTGGCGCTGGCCGCGCTGATCTTCATCTGGGTCGAAGGCGCGCTGCCCGGCGTGATCTTCGCCCAGCAGATGGCGCGCGGCATCGACAATTTCGTGCTGCTCGCGATTCCCTTCTTCATCCTCGTCGGCTACCTCATGGAAGCCAACGGCATGTCGGTGCGGCTGATCGAGTTGCTACAGCGCGGCGTCGGCCGTATGCGCGGCGGCCTGAATGTCGTGATGGTGGCCTCGATGGTGCTGTTCTCCGGCATCTCGGGCTCGAAGATGGCGGATGTCGCCGCGGTCGGCTCGGTGCTGATCCCGGCGGCGCGACGCTCGAAGCAGAACCCGGGCGGCGCGGTGGCGCTGCTTGCCGCATCCGCGGTGATGGCGGAGACCATTCCGCCCTGCATCAACCTGATCATCCTGGGTTTCGTCGCGAACCTGTCGATCGGCGGCCTGTTCGTCGCGGGGCTGTTGCCGGCGGCGCTGATGGCGCTGGTCCTGATCGCGGTGTCCATCATCTTCGGCAAGCGGCCGGCGGATACCGAGGACGTTGCGCCGCAGATGCCGGTGTCGGGCCTGTGGAGCGGCGCCATCGCCTCGTTCGGCCTGATCTTCATGATCTTCTTCGGCTTCAAGAGCGGATTTGCGACGGCGACGGAGATCTCCGCGTTTGCCGTGGCCTATGCGCTCGTCGTCGGCAGCGTCGTGTTCCGCGAGCTCACCTTTAGGTCGGCCGCACACAGCTTCGTGCAGGGCGCGACGCGCGCGGGGCTCGTGCTGTTCATCGTCGCCGCGGCGCAGTCGCTGGCGTTCACGCTGACCTTGCAGCAGGTGCCGCATGCGRTCGGCGATTTCATGCTGGGACTGTCCAAGACCTCAGGCGTCTGGCTGTTCATCCTGCTCGCGATCGCGGTGCTGATCGTGATGGGCTCGGTGTTGGAAGGCGCGGCCGCGTTGATCATCTTCGGGCCGCTGCTGCTGCCGGTGGCCGTGCAGCTCGGTGTCGATCCCCTGCATTTCGGCGTCGTGCTGGTCATCGCGATGGGCATCGGCCTGTTCGCGCCGCCGCTCGGGCTCGGACTCTACGGCGCCTGCCTGATCGGCAACGTGCCGATCGAGCAGACGGTGAAGCCGATCATGGGCTATCTCGGCCTGTTGTTCCTCTGCCTGCTCGTCATAGCCTTCGTGCCATGGCTCTCGACCGCGCTGCCGCGGGCATTCGGCTATTAAGGGAGTCTCGTCTTGAAAGTGTTGCTCGCCCATACGCCGGAGATGCGTCGCAATTACTACGGCGACCGCAGCCTGAACGGCCTGCGGGCAGCCGCCGAGGTGATCCTGCACGAGAGCGACGATACGCTGGACGCGGTTACCCTCGTGCGTGCGGCGAAAGATGCCGACATTATCGTCGCCGACCGCATGACGGAAGGGCGCGGCGAGATCTTTGCGCAACTGCCGCGCCTGCGTGCCTTCGTCCGCTGTGCCGTCGACATCCGCAACGTCAATGTCGATGCGGCCTCGCAAGCCGGCGTGCTCGTGACGCGGGCCGGTCCCGGCTTCGTGCAGGCGGTGGCCGAGCTTGCGATCGGCTACATGGTCGATCTCTCCCGCGGCGTCTCGCGGGCGACGGCGGATTACCAGGCCGGCCGCGAGGTCGAGGCGCGGATGGGCCGCCAGCTCGCCGGCAGCCGGATCGGCATCATCGGCTATGGCAGCATCGGGCGCTATCTCGCCGAAATCGCCAAGGTGATGCGCATGGAGGTGCTGGTCTCCGATCCCTTCGCTGATGTCAGCGACAGCGCGATCCGACAGGTCAGTCTCGACGAGCTTCTTGGGGCCTCCGACTATGTCGTCTGCCTCGCCATCGCCAACGAGAAGACCGAGAATTTGATCGGCGAGGCGGCGCTGGCGCGCATGCAGAAGTATGCCGTGTTCATCAATCTCTCGCGCGGCAATCTCGTCGACGAGGCTGCGCTGGCACGCGCGCTGCGCGAAAACCGCATCGCCGGCGCGGCGATGGATGTCGGCCGCGCGCCCGACCAGATGCCGAGCCCGGAGCTGGCGAGGCTTCCCAACGTTATCGCGACGCCACATGTCGGCGGGCTGACGCCACAGGCGATCGAATACCAGTCGCTGGAAACGGTGCGGCAGGTCGAAGCGATCGTCAAAGGCGAGGTCCCGCAAGGCGCCGTCAACGCCGACCGCTGGACGCGGCGGCCTTGAAGACTTACTAGCCGACAGCACAGCTCTCTCCGTTCCCTCTCCCCCTTGCGGGGGAGGGGCAGGGAGAGGGGTGCCGCACGGGGATTCTTTCCGTCGCGCACCGAGCGGTGCATCGTCGGCAACAAGCACCTTTTCCTGGGCTGCCCCTCTCCCCAACCCTCCCCCGCAAGGGGGGAGGGAGCGCACCTTTTTCGTGGCGCTAGTCGGGGCTAGCCTACAGCCGGTCCACCGCCCTGAACGTCCCGTCCTTCTGGATCACGGTCAAGAACACCTTCAGCGGCGCGTCGGTCATGCGCGCGCCGACGGTGACGATGCTGCCGCTGATGTCGAAGCGGCCGACGTCGTTGATGGCGCGCAGGAGGCTCGCGCGGGTCGGCTGCGGCCCGGCCTTCTCCAGCGCCGCGGCCGCGAGGCGGCCGGAGAGATAGCCTTCGAGCGAGACGAAGTCCGGTGTCAGCGTGAACTCCGCGCAAGGGCCGTAGGTCCCGACCATGACGACGGCTTCGGGCTCGGCGCGCTTGATCATGCGCCAGGCCGCGCCGACCGCGCGGGTGTTGCGCTCGAAGGTGCCTTCGGCGGCGAGCTCGAGGCCGCGCCTGGCGAGTGCGCGCTTCACGCCGGCGAGACCGTCGCGTCCGAAGGAATCGTCCTGATAGAAGATGCCGATGCGGGTGAAGTGGCGATCCTCGGTGAGGTGCTTGACCCAGGCCTCCGCTTCAGCGCCATAGCTTGCGCGAATGTTGACGACGTTCGCAAGCTCGAGGTCGCGCAGGAATTCAGCGCCGGTGAAGGGGCCGATGAAGGGGATGTTCCTGGTGCTGGTGATCGGTATCGTCGCCATCGCGGTCGGCGTGCCCACCGCGCCGATCAGCGCGAACACCTTGTCGTCCTCGATCAGCCGCAGCGTCTGCGCCACCGAGCGGTCGGGATCGTAGCCGTCGTCGCGGCTGATGAGCTGGAGCCTGCGGCCGTGGACGCCGCCCTTTTCGTTGATCTCCGTGAATGCCGCGACGATGCCTTGCCGCATCCGCTGTCCGAGCGCGGAGGAGGGGCCTTCGAGCGCGGCGGCCTGGCCGAACAGGATTGTATCGTCGCTGACGCCGACCTCGTCGCCTTTCGCTGCAGGATTGGCCGCGGCGAGTAGCGCGACGGCCAAAGCGACGCAGGCCGCTGATCGCGATCGTGTCATGAGGATGCTTGCCGGATAAGGGAATACCTGCCGGAAACGATAGTCCCGTCGTCCTGAACAGCTCGCTAACCCCTGATGTAACGGTGCTCCGTAGGACTCCGGGGAAAAGCGGCAAATTGCTCGCACAATGGGCCCTGCTTGCAGGCCAATCGTTAACTAAGCCACGCAATGCGCGACGACCCGGTTTCGAAATTGTGCGGTTCTTAACCGCGATCCTGGTCCGATAGCAGTTCCGGCAGCTCAACCAGAAGTGGGTTGCCGCGACGAGGGACTTGCGGATCAAGATGGGCGGTCGGGGGCGGAACGATCAGGATAGAGAACGTATGACCGGATGGTGGCGCGCCGCGCCGCTGCTCGGACTCTATCGCCCTGCGCTCGTCGCAATCGGCGTCGGTCTTCTGTTTTCGCTCGTCGGCGCCGCCGCCGTGGCGCGATGGGAAAATCGCGTCAACAAGATCGAGTTCGAGAACGCCGCTGAAACCGAAGCCATCGTCATGCAGAACGGCATGAGCGAGTACATCTCCAGGCTCGTCGCGCTGCGTACGCTGTTCGAATCGACCAACGAGGAAATCACCCGCAGCGAATTCGAGACCTTCAGCTCCCGGCTGTTCGAACGTCATCCCGGCATGCTACGCATCTCCTGGCTGCCGCGCGTCAACCGCAAAGAGCGCGCCGAATACGAGGCCGCCGCGGCCACGGACGGCGTGTCCGGCTATCGCATCAAGTCGCTCCAGGGCGAGACCTTCGCGACCGCGCCGCAAGCCGATGAATATTTCCCGGTGTTCTACTCGACCCAGCCGAAGACGTCGTCGGTCTACGGCATGGATTACGCGACCGTTCCAGAGCGCCGCGCAGCCCTCGAGCGCGCGCGCGACAACGACCGCGTCGCCGCCATTCGCACGCGCCTCTACGAACCGAAGGAGGGCGGCCGGCAGCCCGACGTGCTCGTTGCCATTCCCGTCTACGCCAAGGGAACCTCGCGCGAGGCGGTGGCGGACCGGCGCCGCAATCTGGCGGGCTTCGTCGTCGGCGTCTTCGACCTGCCGCTGCTGATCCAGTCCATTCGCGTGACCACGGGAGCAAGCCCCGCGGTCAGCGTGAACGTCTATCCGCCCTTCACGGGACAGATCGTCAGCCTGGAACAGACCCTGCCGGACTATTCGTCGGCCGCCACGTCGCCGCAGTCGATGCGGGACGTCGCCCGGGCGCTGCACTGGTCGGGCAGCCTCAAGATCGGGGATACCGACTGGCAGGTGCGCGCCATGCCGACGGCCGGCGGTTCGCTGGAGACGGCCTACGACCGCGCGGTTGCGGTCATCGTCGTCGGYATGCTGCTGACGCTGTCGCTCGCGACCTATCTGATGCTCGCAAGCCGCAACTCGCGGCGGCTCTCGCTGGCGAACCGGCGGGTGCTGGAACTCGCCCAGACCGACATCCTGACCGGGCTGCCGAACCGCGCCTTCTTCCTGACCCGGCTCGACATGATGAACAGCCAGTTGAGCGTGCGGGGCCTGCCGTTCGCGATCCTGATGCTCGATCTCGACCGCTTCAAGAACGTCAACGACTCGCTCGGCCACGGTGCGGGCGATGTGCTGCTGCGCCAGGTGGCGCTGCGGCTGAGATCTGCGCTGCGCGCCACCGACGTGCTGGCGCGGCTCGGCGGCGACGAGTTCGCCATCATCCAGGAGGCTTGCGACGATCAGCGGACTTGCGCGACCGAGCTCGCCGCGCGGATCGCGAAGCTGGTCGCCGAACCGTTCCTGCTGCCCGGCCATCGCGTCGAGATCGGCACCAGCATCGGCATCGCGATCGCACCGGACCACGGCAGCGACCAGGAGCAGCTGCTGAAGAAGGCGGACCTCGCGCTCTACCGCTCGAAATCGGCCGGCCGCAACTGCTTCACCATCTACGACGAGGCGATGTCGGCCGAGCTCGAGGCTCGCAATACGCTGGAAGGCGATTTGCGCGATGCCATCGCGCAGTGCCAGCTCGAAGTGCACTATCAGCCCTTTATGGACGTCGCCAGCGGTTGCCGTCGCGGCTTTGAGGCGCTGGTGCGCTGGCGGCATCCGAGCCGCGGCCTGATCCCGCCGGACCAGTTCATCGGGCTTGCCGAGGAAACCGGGCTGATCGTGCCGCTCGGCGAATTCGTGCTTCGGCGCGCCTGTGCGGACGCCGCCGCCTGGCCGTGCGATCTCATGGTTGCCGTGAATCTGTCGCCGATCCAGTTCAAGGAAGCCGAGCTGTTCGAGACGATCTGCGCGGCGCTGGCAGATTCCGGCCTGGCGCCGCAGCGGCTGGAGATCGAGATCACCGAATCCGTGCTGCTGGAACGCGGCGTCGAGAACCTTGCCTTCATGGAGCGGCTAAAGCACATCGGCATCGAGCTCGCGCTCGACGATTTCGGCACCGGCTATTCGTCGCTGAGCTATCTGACCACGTTCCCGTTCGACAAGATCAAGATCGACAAGTCCTTCATCCGCAACCTCACGCATCAGCCGCGCAGCTCCGCGATCATCGCCTCGATCGTGACGCTCGCACGCGGCCTCGACATGTCGGTCACCGCCGAAGGCGTCGAGACAGCTGAGGAGTTCGAGCGGCTGACGGCGCTCGGCGTCAATTTTGCGCAAGGCTATCTGTTCGGACGCCCGCAGCCGGTCGACCAGATCGCATTCGACGAGACCGCTCAGCCTTCGCAGCGCAACGCGGCCTGAGCGCGCGGCCCAAAGGGGCATCTCGTGAAAATCGCTTGACCCAGACGGCCCTGGATGGTCGGTAGCACCATCTAGGGATGAAATAAGCACAACATGCGGCTTCCGTTCTTCTACGGCTGGGTCGTGGTCGCGGTGACCTTCGTGACCATGGCGATCGGCGTCAACGCACGCACCGCGTTTTCGCTGTTCTTTCCTCCCATCATCTCCGAATTCGGCTGGGAACGCGGCGTCACTGCCGGCGCGTTCTCCTTCGGCTTCGTCGTGTCGGGCATCGTCAGCCCGCTGATCGGCCGCCTGATGGATCGCGCCGGCCCGCGCGCGGTGATGGAACTCGGTGTCGTGCTGATGGGCGGCGGCCTGCTGCTCGCGCCACTCACCAGCACGCCCTGGCATCTCTACGTGACCATCGGCGTCATGGTCGGCGCCGGCTCGGTGTGTCTCGGCTATTCCGGCCAGTCGCTGTTCCTGCCGAACTGGTTCATCCGCAAGCGCGGCTTCGCCATCGGCATTGCCTTTGCCGGCGTCGGCATCGGCTCGGTGACGCTGCTGCCCTGGGTGCAGCACATGATCGAAGAGACCGGCTGGCGCACCGCCTGTACCGCGATGGGGCTGCTCATCCTCGTCGTGCTGGCGCCGATCAATCTGTTCCTGCACAAGCGGCCCGAAGACATCGGCCTCCAGCCGGACGGCGATGCCACGCCGGCGGCGGGCGCGGCGACACCGGTGTCCAACATCGTCGATCCCGTCTGGGTCGGCACCGACTGGACGCTCAAGCGCGCGGTTGCGACCGCGCGCTTCTGGTGGATCGCGCTCGGCTATTTCAGCGGCCTGTACATCTGGTACGCGGTGCAGGTGCACCAGACCAAATTCCTGCTCGACATCGGCTTCAGCCCCGGTGTCGCGGTGTGGGCGCTCGGCATCGTCAGCCTGCTCGGCATTCCCGGCCAGATCCTGCTCGGCCACGTCTCCGACCGGATCGGGCGGGAATGGGTGTGGGCGATCAGCTGCGCAGGCTTTGCGATCTGCTTCGCGGCGCTGATGGCGCTGAAATTCCAGCCGTCGCTGTGGCTGGTCTATGTCATGGTGTTCGCGCAAGGCGCGCTCGGCTACGGCCTCACCTCGATCATGGGCGCGGTGGTGTTCGAGATCTTCCAGGGCAGGCACCAGGGCAGCATTTTTGGAACGATCATGCTGGCGGCCCTGGCCGGCGGCGCGGCGGGTCCCTGGCTCACGGGTTTCCTCTATGATCGCACCGGCGACTACACGCTCGCCTTCGCCATCGCCATGGTCGTGAGCGGACTGTCTGCGCTCTCGGTCTGGCAGGCCGCTCCACGCAAGGTGCGGGCGGTGGCCGGCCGGTTGCACAAGCTCAAGCCCACAAGCGCGGCCGAATAGGTTCCGATGCATCGGATTGCCTTCGCAGCTTTCGCGAGCCGTTAAGCATGTCGCGTCTTGGCCGGACGCGACCCGGTTGCAAAAACGTCTTGGACACCATCGCGGCGCTAGCCTCGGCCCCCCTTGCCATCTTCCCGATGCATCCGGGTCCAACGATGTCTGCCGCCGATTGTCCCATGACAGAAATTCCGGACGTGCTGCTGGCTGCGCTCGAATGTGCCGACGGCGGTATCGTCATCGTCGACAGCGCGCGTCGCATCACGCATTTCAATGCCGGTGCAGAGCGGATCTGGAAACTCGCGCGCGCCGAGGTGCTCGGCTGCGACGCCGAACTTCTCACGCTCAAATGCCTTCGGGCCGATCCGGTCGCGGAGTTCCGCGACGAGATCAGCCTCGTGCGGCGCGACGGCACCCGGATCCGGGCGGCCATCTCGCTTTCATCCGTCACGCGTGGCGGCGCCACCCATCACGTCGTGTTCGCGCGTGACGTCACCGCGGAGGCCGAGCGCCGCGTCAGAATCGGGCTTCTCCACGCCGTCTCCGACCAGACCAACCGCGCGGTGCTCATCACCGACACGGACCAGAACATCGTCTACGTCAATTCCACCTTCGGGACGCTGTTTGGCTACACCAGCGAGGAGGCCGAGGGCCGCCGCGCCGGCGCGCTGATCGCCGGCCGCCACACCGATCGGAAGGCCGTCGCGAAGCTCGTCAAGCGCCTGATGACCGGCGGCCGCCGCGGCGAAATCGAGACGCTGGTCTACAACAAGGGCGGCGAGGAGATCTGGGTCTGCGCCCGTATCGACGTCTTCCGCGACAAGAAGGGCCGTGCCAGGCACATCTTCGCGCTGCTCGAGGACATCACCGAGACCAGGCAGCTGCGCTCGCTCCAGCAGCTCATCATGAGTGCGCTGGCCGACGAGGTTCCGATCACCGATATCGCCGACAGGCTGTGCCGAAGGGTCGAGGAGATCGCGCCTGACGTGGTTTGCTCGTTGCTTCACGTCGATGCCGCAGGCCTCGTCCATCCGCTCGGCGGGCCCAGCCTGCCCGAGGACTATTCGCGTGCGCTGGACGGCATCGCGATCGGTCCGAATGTCGGATCCTGCGGCACCGCGGCCTTCTACGGTGAACCGGTGCTGGCCGAAGATCTCGACACCGATCCGCGCTGGCAGCCCTACAAGACGCGTCCGCTCGAAGTGGGCCTGCGCGCCTGCTGGTCGACACCGATCAAGGCCAAGGACGGCCGGGTCATCGCCACCTTCGCCTTCTATTTCCGTGAAACGCGCGCGCCGAGCAACTGGCACCGCCGCATCGTCAACGCCTGCGTCGACCTCGGCGCCTTCGCGATCGAGCGCAAGGAAGCTCGCGCCGAGATCGCGCGGCTCGCCTATCACGACATTCTCACCGGGCTGCCGAACCGCGCGCAACTGCGGCACCTGATCACCACGGCCATCGATGCCTGCCCGACCGGCAGCCACGTCGCGCTGGCCTTCCTCGACGTCGATCATTTCAAGGACGTCAACGACACGTTCGGCCACGCTGCCGGCGATGAGCTGCTGATCCAGCTCGCGCAGCGCCTGCGCGAGCAGATCGGCCCTGAGGACATGCTGGGACGGCTCGGCGGCGACGAGTTCGTCATCCTGCTGCCGCAGCGCAATGCCGAGAGCGCCGAGCGCGTCGCGGCCGGGGTCGCGGAGGCGCTCGCCGCGCCGCTGCGGCTTGGCTCCAGGCAGCTGCAGATGTCGGCGAGCATCGGCATCAGCCTCTATCCCGACCATGCGACCGACATCGACACCTTGATGCAGCAGGCGGATGCGGCCATGTACATGGCCAAGCAGGCCGGCCGCTCCACCCATCGCATCTTCAGCGCCGAAATGAACGGGCTCACCGAGCAGCGCCTGGCGCTGATCGCCGCGCTGCGCCGCGCCATCGCCGAGGGCGCGCTGACCCTCAGCTACCAGCCGCAGATCCGCAGTTGCGACGGTGCCGTCCATGGCGTCGAGGCATTGGCGCGCTGGCATGATGCCGTGCTCGGCGACGTCTCGCCGGCGAAGTTCATCCCGCTCGCCGAGGAGTGCGGCCTGATCGAGCAGATCGGCCTGTGGTCGGTGCGTGAGGCCTGCCGGCAGATGGCGGACTGGCGCCGCGCCGGGCTCAACATTCCCAGCGTGTCGGTGAACCTGTCGCCGATCAATTTCCGCAACGTCACGCTGGCGGCGCGGCTCAAGGACACCCTCGCCGAATACGATCTGCCGCCGGATGCGCTGATGCTCGAGATCACCGAGGGCACGTTCATGCGGGACAGCGTCGCCGCGCTGGAGACGATGAACGCGATCCGCGCGCTCGGCGTCGGGCTTTCCGTGGACGATTTCGGCACCGGCTATTCCAGCCTCAGCCGGCTCGCGCATCTGCCGATCCGCGAGCTGAAGATCGACCGCAGTTTCATGCGCGACATCGAGAGAGACGCGGGCGCGCTCGCGGTTGCCACCGCCGTGGTGCGCGTCGGACAGGGCCTCGGCATGACCGTCGTCGCCGAAGGCGTCGAGACCGAAGGCCAGCGCAAGACGCTGGCCGAGCTCGGCTGCGACGTCGTCCAGGGCTTCCTCTACGCGCCCGCGCTGCCGCCGGTCGCATTCGAACGCTGGTTGATCGAGCACTGCGCCGAGCAGGCGAGGGCAATGCTGGGGCGGCTCGATGTTACGCCGGCCGGTCGCGACGTGGTGAAGCGGTCGGCATAGTCGGCTCCAGGGCGTTCGCGTACAATCCGGCAGTCATCCCTTTCAACGGGTAGCCCCAGCCCCAGCCCCAGCTGATGATCGGCTGGTCGGATTTTTGTTTCTGGATATTTCCAATTGCCGATCGGCAATATCGAGCAACCGGCGCGGCGCCCTGCCAAATGCTCCGCGCCAGCTCCCGTTCCTACCACCGCGCAACCGGGCAAATCCAACTGCCAGGGCGAACTCAGGACTGGATGGGACTCGGGGCAACGTCACCTCGGGTCCGCCAAAAGCACGGAAAGCCACCATGACCTCGATTTCTGCGCTCTCCTCCAATCACCACCGCTCATCACCGTTGCAACAATTACAAGACGAGCTGCAAGCGGAAGTCAGTTCCGGCACGATCGATGCGTCGGATCAGTCGGCGCTGTCGGCCGCGCTCAGCAGCATCGGCTCCGCGTTGCAGTCAACCGGTGCAAGCGATCAATCCGGCGGCGGGACATCTTCGCCCGACGCCTTCGCGTCGAAGATTAATGGCCTCATCCAGCAGCAAGTGTCGGCCGGCAAGTTGACGGACGAGCAGGCCACCGAGCTGCAAGGAATTTTCAAGGCGGCGCTCTCGCATGGACCGCACGGAGCGGGTGGACCGCCGCCGGACGGGCCACCGCCATCCGGTGAGCCTCCCTCGGTCAACGGCACGGACGACTCGTCAAGCGGCAATTCGACGGCGGAGCTGTGGCCGACGGAGGGGAACGGCATGTGTGTTGCCACCAGCATCTCGCCGCTCGCGGCAATCTCTCGCAACAGACCGACCCGAACGCGCGCCGCCTCCTCGGGGTCGTGTTCGAAACCGTTGTGCCAGTCGGGTTGATCGAACCCGACGGCAAACACGGCGTCGCCGGCGAATGTCAGCCCGTCCCCGCCGGATGCCACGCGAACCACGCTGTGTCCGGGGGTGTGACCGCCGGTGCGACGAACGACGACGCCCGGCGCAACCTCGTGCTGCTCATCGAACTGCCGCAGCTGACTTCCGTACTCCTTGACGAACCGCTTAGCGGTCGCCCGAAGCGCGTCCGGGAAGCCCGGCGGCATGGCGGTGTGGGAGAAATCGGGCGCCTCCCAGAATTTGACCTCGGCGGCCGCCACGTGGATCCGCAGGTCTTTGCGCAGCCGCTCCTTCACCCCGTCGACGAGCAGTCCGCCAATGTGATCCATGTGCAAGTGGGTCAGCACCAGATCGGTCACGGACGAAAGATCGATGCCGGCGGCTTCCAGTCGCTTGATCAACTGGCCGGCGCGCGGCAAGTGCAGATCCGGGTCTGACCCCAGTCCAGCATCGATCAGGATGGTCTTGTCGCCGCTGCGGACCACGACCGCATTCAGCGCCCAGTCGAAAGCGTCCTGCGGGAGGAACATGTCGTGCAGCCAGGTCGCCCGGACGGCCGGGTCGGCATTGTGCGCCAGCATCGTGGTTGGCAGCGGCAGCACGCCGTCGCTGACCACCAGCACGTCGATTTCGCCGACCTTCAGCGCGTAGCGCGATGGAACGAGCTCTTCCGRCTTCGATGTCGCGGGGTATGAGGTGTTGTGCAGGTTCATGTTGGTCTCCTGTTTCAAGGTAGGGCTCCCGGCTGGTCTTGGTYGAGCAGGCCGCGCAGCCAGGGAGGTGCGGCCGTGATCGTTTCGTGCTTCTAGAGGCTCGTCACACGCTCCGGATCGGCCGACGCGAGCGCTGCGGCACGCTCGGCACGGGGYGGGTAGATCCAGACCGTGTTGATCTCCTGCTTGGTCTTCTTGGCGACGTCGCCGACCATCTCGACCTTGCGCTCCCAGCCGCGCGTGAACAGCGCGCCGGCTTCGCCGAGATCAAGGCATGTGACGTAGGCCTTCTGGTGATACGGCCTGGTCGGGACGCGCAGGAGTTCGGCGGCCGCGTTGTTGCCGGCAAAGGCGCCCATCCGCGTGGCGTGCTGGCACGACATCAGCGCGTAATTGCCCTCGTCGTCGCATGCGGCCCGCGCGGCATCGCCGGTGGCGAAGACGCCGGCGATGCCGGGCACGCGCAGATCGCGGTCCACCAGCAGCCGGCCGAAATTGTCGCGCTCGGCGGGAATCTGCGCTGTCAGGGGCGCGGCGCGAATGCCGGCTGCCCAGACCACCGTCTCGGTTTCGATGTGTTCGCCGGTCGACAGCGTCACGCCGGATTTGTCGAGCGAGGCAACGCCGGTGCCGAGCCTTGTCTCCACGCCGAGCTTGCGCAGCGCCTGCTCGATGACCGGGCGGGAGCCTTCGCCCATGTCGGGAGCGATTGCGCCGTTACGCTCGACGATGATCACGCGCGTCCTGGCGTTTTGTCCGAAGATGGCGCGCAGGCGTGCGGGCAGCTCGGTCGCCGCCTCGATGCCGGTGAAGCCGCCGCCGGCGACCACGACCGTGTCGCGTCCATTGACGGCCGGCCGGTCGGCGAGGCCATGCAGATGCTTGTCGAGAGCAACCGCGTCGTCGAGCGAGTCGACGCTGAAGCCGTGCTCGGCGAGGCCGGGAATGTTGGGTCGGAAGAGGCGGCTGCCGGTGGCGATCACCAGGCGGTCGTAGGACAGGGTCTTGCGGGTGCCTTTGGGAGTCGAGATCTGAACCGTCAGCGCCTCGGTGTTGACGGTCTCGGCGCTCCCCTGGATGTAGTCGACGTCGATCGCCTTGAGGACACCGAGCAGCGGCGCCGTCAGGGTTTCCGGCTTCGGCTCATAGAGCCGAGGGCGGACCACCAGCGTCGGCTCCGGTGCGATGAGCGCGATCTCGAGCTCTTCCGGTGAGACCCCCTGAATGTCGCGCAGGCGGGCGGCGGAGAGGGCGGCGTACATGCCGGCGAAGCCGGCGCCAATGATGAGCAGTCGCATGTGGTTCACTCCTGGATTTGGTTCTGGGGTTGTTGGTTCGAAACGCGCGCCATCGCCGCCGCTCGATGCGAGCAGAGCCTGTTGCGAGCGATGATGACGCGAAGAGGTGAGACGGAGACCGCCGGGCCTTTACGGCGCGGTGCAGTTCGGCAGCGAGGACAGCAGCGCAGGGCCTTCACATCCTGCGCGGCAGCTTCGCGGGCCCGATGGCCAGCCGCGCAGGGCGACCGGCAGCGCAGGTTTGTTGGTCCAGCCCCGATCGATCAGGATCGACGTCGAGACCTTGGCGTCTTGTGCGATCTGTGGCGGCGCCTCATCGGCCGTCGGCGAGGTGAAACGCACGGTCAGTGAAAGCCCGTACATGAGCGCCGTCGAGACGGCCTTCCGCCGTGGCGCGATTGCAAGCCGTTTCCTGTCCATCGTTTGTCTCCGTCCCCATGATGTGACGTTGCGATGTTTAGCCAATCGGATCGTCGGCTGCGCCAGAGCGATTGCCGTCCCTGTCGAGAGATTGCTGCTAACCCACGCGCCTGCGCCAATCGCTCGGCGCCTAGCCGGTTAGCGGCGCGGAGGCCCGGCGTATTTCCCGAAGCGGCAATGCCTTGTCCGATCCTGCTGCAATCAGGCGCACGTTTTCAAAAACGCACGATTGGGGCGGGCGGCGAGTTGTCGGAGAATTCAACGCCGGTCGGATGACGGTCCGGTCGTGGACCTGATATCGGCGATCCAGGCTAGTTCGACGACAATCCGGTCCTGCGCCTCAAATCCGTGATCGCGCGCAGAAAACTGTCGGCCGGCGTTGTCTCCGGATCGATCAGGCGGTGCAGGCGAAAGCCGTCTTCCAGCGCCAGCACGACGGAGGCCATCCACGGCGGATTCAGCGTGTCGTTCCTGCCGTTGCTCTTCAACGTGGCCTCGACGATGTCGGCGACCAGCTTGCGGCGCGCGCGCAGCCGCTTGGCAAGCTCCGGGCGGCGCTTCTCGGCGCGCGCGACGAACAGGATCATCTCCATGTGCAGAAGGGGCGAGCGGCCGAGCGGGTCTTGCCGGCTGCGATCCATCGTCTTCAGCGCCGCGATGAAATCGTCGAGATTGTCGTGCTGCGCGAGGATGTCGAGGTTGCGCCGGATCGACTGCTCGACGTGATCCTCGAGCATGGCGATGATCAATTCGTCCTTGCTCTTGAAGTTGGAATAGAACGCGCCGCGGGTGAAGCCCGCGGCGGCCGCGATCGCCTCGATGCTGGCGCCGCCGATGCCGTCCGCCTCGAACACGCGCGCGGCCGCCTCGAACAGTTTGTCGCGTGTGTGGTCCCTGGTCGGCCTGGTTCTCAGCCTTGACATCGGCGCAGGTTAGGGCAGAATGCAACTCGATACAACAATGTATCGAGTTTATAATTGGGGATGGTTACGCCGCGCGCGCAAGGGGCTGCCGGCGTATTCGTGTCATGCGGCAACCGATTGAGGTCACCATGAACGAGCAAGTGCAACCCGCAGGCGGACCGCTGTTCAACCCGCTGTCGCCGGACTTCATCCGCGATCCCTATCCGCACTATGACCGGCTGCGCACGATCGAGCCGATCCATGTGACGCCGTTCGGCCAGTTCGTCACCAGCCGCCACGCCGATGTCAGCCTCGTGATGCGCGACAAGCGCTTCGGCAAGGATTTTGTCGAGCGCTCCAAGCGCCGCTATAGCCCTGCCATCATGGACGAGCCGGTGTTCCGCAGCATGAGCCACTGGATGCTGCAATCCGATCCGCCCGACCACACCCGCCTGCGCGGCCTCGTCGTGAAGGCCTTCACCGCCCGTCGCGTCGAGGACATGCGGCCGCGGATCCAGGCGATCGTCGACCAGGCCATCGATGCGGTGATCGAGCGCGGCCACATGGACCTGATCGAGGATTTCGCCTTCCGCCTGCCGGTCACCATCATCTGCGACATGCTCGGAATCCCCGAGGATCATCGCGAGACCTTCTACAACAGCTCGCGCGATGGCGGGCGGCTGCTTGACCCCGTGCCCCTCACGCCGGAAGAGATCGCGAAGGGCAACGCCGGCAACATGATGGCGCAGATGTATTTCCAGCAGCTGTTCGAGCTGCGCCGCCGCAATCCCGGCGACGATCTCACCACCCAGCTGGTGCAGGCCGAGGAAGACGGCCACAAGCTCACCAACGAGGAATTGACCGCCAACATCATCCTGCTGTTCGGCGCCGGCCACGAGACCACCGTCAATCTGATCGGAAACGGCCTGCTCGCGCTGCACCGCAATCCGGATCAGCTCGCGCTCCTGAAGGCGCGGCCCGAGTTGATGGTCAACGCGATCGAGGAATTCTTGCGCTACGATTCCTCGGTGCAGATGACCGGACGCGTGGCGCTGGAGGACATCGCGGATCTCGGCGGCAAGAGCATCCCAAAGGGCGAGACCGTGCTGTGCCTGCTCGGCTCGGCCAACCGCGATCCGGCGGTCTACCCTGATCGCCCCGACAGGCTCGACGTCACCAGGCCCAACGTCAAGCCGCTGTCGTTCGGCGGCGGCATCCATTTCTGCCTGGGCGCCCAATTGGCGCGCATCGAGGCCGAAATCGCCATCGCGACGCTGTTGCGGCGGCTGCCGGATCTGCGCATCGACGACGTCGAGAACCCGGAATGGCGCCCGACGTTCGTGCTGCGCGGCCTGAAACGCCTGCCGGCGAGCTGGTGACGGCCGCCAGCGTTAACCTCCGCGCGCAACAGTCGCTGTGACTTCGCCACACTTCCCCTTATATAAGGGGCTGTTCCGGCGCGCCTGAGGCCCTCAGGTTCGGCCCGGGCCGATTTGGCCGAGGGGAGACCCGTGCAGACGACGCTGCTCGGATTGGCGATTGCCTTCATCATTGCGCTGCTGACCGCGCTGATCGGGCCTTACTTCATCGACTGGAACCAGTTCAGGCCCCAGTTCGAGGCGGAGGCGGGCACGATCATGGGCGTGCCGGTGCGGGTGGCGGGCGAGCTGGATGCACGGCTGCTGCCGGCGCCGACGCTGCGGCTGCGCTCGGTGACCTTCGGCGGCAACAACGATCTCGGCCGCCTGCGCGCCGACAAGCTCGACGTCGAGTTCAGCCTGAGCTCGCTGATGCGCGGCGAATGGCGCGCCACCGAGCTGACCGTCAACGGCATGGCGGTGGATCTCGGCCTGGATGCCAAGGGCCGGGTCGATTTGCCGTCCACCGCGAGCGGCACCTTCAATCTGGCCTCGCTTGCGATCGAACGGCTGAACCTCACCGGCCGCATCGCCCTGCACGATGCCGCCAGCCGCTCGACGCTGGAATTGAACGACATCACCTTTTCGGGCGACGTGCGCTCGCTGGCCGGCTCGGTCCGCGGCGACGGCAGTTTCACCGCCACCGGGGTGCGCTATCCGTTCCGCGTCTCCTCCGGCCCGAGCGCCGACGGCAGCGCCACCCGTCTCCACCTCAACATCGATCCCGGCGAGCGCGCGATCTTGGCCGATCTCGAAGGCGTGCTCGCCTTCGACAACCGCCTGCCGAAATTCGACGGCGCACTGACGCTCGCTGTGCCCCCTGTCAAGAAGGCGGGCACGGCGGGGCCGACACCCTGGAAGCTCACGGCAAAGCTCAAGGCCGATCCGGCCGGCGCCAAATTCGAGCAGATCGACGCGAGCTTCGGCGCCGAGGACAATGCGCTCAAGTTTGGTGGTGTCGGCGATGTCAGGTTCGGCGCCTCGCCGCTGCTGCGCGCGGTGCTGTCGGCGCGCCAGGTCGATGCCGACAAGCTGGCGGGCAAGGACGATGCCGAGCCGCAGCGCGTCCTGCCGGCCCTGCGCGCGGGCCTTGCGGCGATCCCGCAGGCGCCGATACCGGCGCAGATCGAGTTCAACTCCGACCAGATCATGCTGGGCGGGCGTCCGCTCCAGAACATCACGGCGGAGCTTCAGACCGACGGAAGGTCCTGGACTTTCCAGCGGCTCGAGCTGCGCGCGCCCGGCATGACGCAGCTCTCGCTCAACGGCGCAACGCCTGGCGCCGACAGCTTTAGCGGCCGGCTCAGCGTCGAGTCGTCCGACCCCGATACGCTGGTGGCCTGGCTCCAGGGCCGCAGCGAGATCAACCGTCGCAGCACGCGGCCGCTGCGCCTTGCCGGCGACGTGACCATCGCAGCCAACCATCTCGCCGTCGACAGGCTGAAGGCCGAGATCGAGGGCGGCGCGGTGGAGGGCCGCATCGCCTTCGTCCAGACCGGCGCGAGCAAGGGCTCGCGGATCGACGCCGAGCTCAAGGCCGACCGTCTCGACCTCGATGCCGCCGCAAGCTTCGTGCGCGCGCTCGCGGGGCCGCAGGGCGAATGGCCGGAGGAAGCCAGGCTCGCGCTCGATGTCGGCCGCGCGATGTCGGCCGGACAGGAGCTGCGACCGTTCACGGCGAAACTCGGCTACGGCCCCGCGGCGCTGTCGCTGGAGCAGTTGCGGTTTGGTCAGGCGAGCGGCGTGACCACCGAAGCGAGCGGCAGCTTCGACCGCGTTCATGCCACCGGCAAGCTCGCGCTGAAATCCTCGGCCAATTCGCTGCGCGAGCTCACCGCGCTGCTCGAGCCGATCGCGCCTTCGGTGCGCGCACGGTTCGACGCCATCCCGTCATTGCCCGGCGCGACGCGGCTGAAGCTCGACCTCAGCCTCGACAAGAACGCCGACCATGCCGATCGCAACGACGCGCGCGCCGTGCTCGATCTCGATGCGCCGCAGCTCAAGGCTACCGCGACGCTGGCCGGGCAGACGCCGGTCGCGGCGGTCAACGGCATCGACATCGACCGCTTGCGCAACAGCGACTTCACGCTGGACTCGAAAATTTCGACGCCGAAGGCCGGCGCATTGCTGGCGCTGCTGGGCCTCGATCGCGTCGCCGCCGTGGGCGAGGGCCCTTCGCAGTTCGAGGGCCGGTTGAGCGGCGCCTGGCGCCGGCCGTTGCAATTGAACGCAAAGCTCAGTGGCGGCGGGCTGGATGCGGATGCGCAAGGCAGCATCGAATTGTCGGACCCCAATTCGTTCCAGCCGAAGGCCAGCGTGAATTTGCGCGTGCGCAATGCCAATCTGGCGCCGCTGTTCGGGACCAGCCCGGCGGACAAGTCAGTGCAGAGCGTCAACCTGTCCTCGCGCGTCGGCCTCTCCGGCAACCGCCTGACCTTCGACGATCTCGACAGCAGTGCGGCCGGCTCGCATCTGCGCGGGCATCTCGCGGTGACGCTCGATCAGGAGAAGAGCGTCGATGGTGAAATCGGCCTCGACGCGCTCGATCTTRCGCCCGCGTTCGCAATGGCCATCGGCGCCGCCGGACATGATGCCGGTGATCCCCTGAGTGCGGGGCTGCTCGGCGGCTGGCGCGGCCGCATCGCCTTCCAGGCCTTGCGCGGCACGTTGCCTGACGGCATCGAGCTGCGCCCGGTCGGCGGCACGATCCGGAGCGATGGCCAGTCGCTCGCGCTCGACGCGCTCAAGGGCGGTGTCGGCGGCGGTGAGATGTCGGCGAGTTTCGACGCGCGCAATGGCGCCAATGGCGTTGCGCTGAATGCACGTATCGAGCTGCGCAATGTCGATGCGGCGGCGCTGCGCTACCGCGATCTCGCATTGCCCAAGGGACGCGCCTCGGTGCAGATGGCCCTGACCAGCCAGGGCCGCAGCGTTGCGGCGTTGACCGGTGCGCTCGCCGGCAATGGCACGGTGACGCTCGAGGCCGCGGAAATCAGCGGCCTCAATCCGCGCGCCTTCGAGATCGCCATCCGCGCCAGCGACGGCGGCCAGGTTGCCGACGACAACAGGCTGCGGCAGCTCGTCGAACCCGCGCTGTTGGCAGGTCCGATCGCGGTCGCCTCGGCGCAGATCCCGTTCACGATCCGCGACGGGCGCCTGCGCGTCGGCGCGACACCGCTGGAAGCCAAGAACGCGCGGGCCATCGTCTCCGGCGGCTACGATATTCCCGCCGACCAGGCCGACATCCGCGCCAGCCTGACGCCGATCATGACCGGACTTTCGGGCGCGCCGCCGGAGATCCAGTTGTTCGCGGCGGGTCCCCCCGACAGGCTCAACCGCACCGTCGATCTCGCGCCGCTGTCGTCCTGGCTCGCGGTGCGCACGATCGATCGCGAGACGCGCCGGCTGGACGCGATCGAGCGTGGCGAGCCGCCGCCGGCGACTGCGGCGCTGCCGACGCTGGTCTCGCCCGATCCGGTGCCCGAGCCGTCGCTGACCGACGTGCCGTTGCCCGGCCGCGATCCGCGCCGCGCGCCGCCGAAGCCAAAGGCCGCGCCGACGCCGAAGGCGCCGCTGGCCGCCCCTGCAGCGCCAAGTCCTCCACTCACAAGCCCGCCGCTCGCGAGCCAGCAGATCGCCCCGCTGCCACCGCCGATCGAGGTGAGGCCGGCGCCGGGCCCGCCGCCCGCAAAACCCAAGCCGAAGCCACCGCTGGTGCTGACGCCGTCGAATCCGTGAACGCGGCAGCCTGTTCGGCAAGCGCTGGCCCTTGCCCGCCGGTAAACCCATTCCCGCGCATTTTAACGAATTTTGCTCGGCAAAACTGATCTGCCGACTTTACTGGATTCTCGCGTTTGATCTCTAGTGTCGGTTCCCAGAGGAATTCGGCGTCCTGCCAGCACAAGCAGGATGGCTAACCAAGAACTGGGGTAACGAGATGAACGGGGCGAAATCGCTTCTGCAGGATCTGGACGACGCGATCGCGCGCGGCACCGACGAGAGCCGGGCGAAGGCGTTGTGGCATGCGACCGACATCCTGATCACCGGCCGCTACAGCGACGACGAGATCAGCATGTTCGGCGAGGTCATCGGGCGGCTCGCCGACGAGATCGAGGTCGCCGCGCGGGCGCAGCTCTCCGAGCTGATGTCGGCCTGCGACCACGCTCCGCTCAATGTCATCGAAAAGCTCGCCCTCGACGACGAGATCGACGTGGCCGGTCCGGTGCTGCGCGACTCCAGCCGTATCGACGAGAAGATGCTGGTCGAGAGCGCCATGACCAAGGGCCAGGCGCATCTGCTTGCGATCGCCCAGCGCAGGTCGATCGGCGAAGCCGTCACCGACGTGCTGGTCAAGCGCGGCGACCAGGAGGTCGTGACCTCCGTCGCCAAAAACGAGGGCGCGCGCTTCTCCGGCTCGGGCCTGCTGCACATGGTCCGGCGCGCCGAGGGTGACTCGATCCTCGCCGAGCAGCTCGGCCTGCGCAAGGACGTCCCGCGCCACATCTTCCAGCAGCTCATTTCCAAGGCGTCGGAAGACGTCCGCCGCCGCCTCGCGAGCGAGCGGCCCGAAATGATGTCGCAGATCCAGAGCTCGGTGACCGACGTCACCGGCGATCTCCAGTCCAAGTTCGGTCCGTCCTCGCGCAGCTATTTCGTCGCCAAGCGCGTGGTGACGACGCAGTACCGCCAGGGCAACCTCAACCAGGACTCGATCTCGAACTATGCGCGCCAGCACCGTTTCGACGAGGTGCAGATCGGCCTGTCGCTGTTGTCGTCGCTTCCGGTCGACGTGATCGAGCGCGCGATGATGGACCGCAATCGCGAGATACTTCTGGTGCTGTGCAAGGCGCTCGACTTCTCGTGGGACACGACCATGTCGCTGCTGTTCCTCGGCGCCAAGGATCATCTGATCACGGCGCGCGAGCTCCATGACAGCGAGCGCGAGTTCGGCAAGCTCAAGATCGAGACGTCGCGCAGCATTCTGAAGTTCTACCAGTCGCGCAAGACCGGCGCGGGTGCCGATACGGGCCGTCAGCCCGAACTCCAGGTGCACTGAGCGAGAGGGGAGTATTTGCAATGTTGCCTCAATTCGGCACCGCAATTCGCAAGAACAAGAGCCTGCCCGTCGATGCCGGCGGTTCGGCTCCCGAGAAGGCTTCCGTCGACGCCGCCTGGCTCGTGCTCGAAGCCGCCAACGATCTCGGCGATCACGCCGCGATCGCGGCCTGCCGCCGCGTCATCGACGCCGAACTCAACGGCACCGTGGCGGGCAGCGCGGATATCGATCTCGTGCTCGGTTATTTCAGGTAGCGACGATCACCCGCGTCTAGTGCGCCATCGCGATTTCGCCGGACACTTGCTCGCGCCTTGCATCGATGCGTAGCAGCACGACTACGACTGCGCCCACCAGCGCGCAACCCGCCAGCAACAGAAGACCTGCGGTAAAACTGCCGGTTAAATCCTTCAGGTAGCCCATTGCGTAAGGACCGGCGAAACCGGAAAGATTTCCARGCGAGTTGATCGCGGCGATGCCGGCGGCAGCCGATGCTCCCGTTAGAAAGCTCGCCGGCAGCGGCYAAAACATCGGGGGGACCGCGGAGACGCCGATCTGTGCGAAGCAAAGCAATGCCATGACAAGGACGGAGTTGGAAACGAGACCTGCCACTCCGATCCCCACCGCTGCCATCAACAGTGCCGCGGCGACGTGACCCTTTCGTTCCATGGTCCGATCGGAATGACGACCAAGCAGCACCATGCCCGCGGCCCCGAAAATAAAGGGCAGCGCTGCGAGCAGGCCGGTCTGGGTATCGCTGACGCCAAAACCCTTGATGATGGTTGGCAGGAAGAACGCCACGCCATAACTTGCAGCATTCAGGCAGAAGTACACCAGAGCGCACAACAAAATGCGGTAATCGGTGAGCGCCTGCCCCAATGACAGGTGTTCGACCTTCTCCTTGTTCCGCTTCTCGGTGGCCTGCACGTCTTCCAGCCAGGCAATCTCGTCTTGTTGCAGCCAGCGGGCCTGGCGCGGAAAATCGGTCAGATAGAGCAGGACGCAGATGCCTACCACGACCGAGGGCAGCGCCTCGAGAATGAACAGCCACTGCCAGCCTTCCAATCCCCAACCGGTCACGCCGAGCAGAAGCCCGGAGATGGGCGATCCGATGATGGACGAAATCGGGATCGCCAGCATGAACAGGCTGATGACCCGAGCCCGGTAAACCGCCGGGAACCACAGGGTCAGATAGAAGATGATGCCTGGAAAGAATCCCGCCTCGCAGGCGCCGAGCAGCAAACGAAGAGAGTAGAAGACGCCCGTTGTCGGTAGTCCCGTTGCTGCCGATATCGATGGGATGAATGCGAAGGCCGCCGAGACGATTCCCCACGTAATCATGATGCGGGCGATCCAGACGCGCGCGCCGACTCGTTCCAGGAAGATGTTGGAGGGGACTTCAAACAGGAAATACCCGACGAAGAACAAGCCCGCGCCCAGTCCGAACGCTGCTTCACTTAAACCCAGCGCCTGGTTCATGTGCAGCTTGGCAAAGCCGACATTGACGCGGTCAAGATAGGCCACGAAATAGCAGACGATCAGGAACGGTATAAGCCGCCACATAACCTTGCCAATGACACGCTTCTCGACGTCTTGCATGGCAAGGCCTCCCGTTTGATCACCGGAACCCGCTCAACATCCGGGCGGCGTTGCGAAACAATGACGGGTACGAACGATGAGTGCAAACGGCATTTTGACGTTCAAGCCAAAGTGACAGTCGTGCTGTCATGCTCGAAGCTGGACGAGGGACGAAGCACGCGACACGCTCCATCTAACGCTCGCGGGGCGGCCGAGGCATCGGCCGCCCGCCATGATGATCGCGAACATCATCTTATTTTGCCATCGCAGTCATCGCCAGCTTCTCGACCTCCTGTTGGACGAACACCAAGCGCCGGAATGTCTACGCGTTCGCGCCGCCGTCGACGGTCAAGGTCGAGCCGGTGATGTATTTTGCCTTCGCGCTCGCCAGGAACGCCACCGCGTTCGCGATGTCATCCGTCGCGCCGTACCGGCCGAGCGCCATGAACTGCTTCAATGTCTCGGCGGTCGGGCCGTGCGCCGGATTCATGTCGGTGTCGATCGAGCCCGGTGCCACGAGGTTGACCGTGACGTCCCTCGGGCCAAGCTCCCGCGCCAGCGCCTTCGTGAATGCGGTTAGCGCCGACTTCGACGCCGCGTACACGCCGAGCGCCGGCGAGGGCACGCGGTCCGCGAAATAGCTGCCGATGGTGATGATGCGGCCGCCCTTGCCAAGGTGCGGCAGCGCCGCCTTGCTCGCGGCGATCGGCGAACGCACGTTGACGTTCAGCATCGCGTCGATGTCGGCGAGCGAGATGTCGTTGAGGCCGCCCAATCGCAGAATGCCGGCATTGTTGACCAGGATGTCGAGCCCGCCCAGCTCCTTGACGGTCTTGTCGACCGAAGCCTGAACGGCAGCGACATCGGCGCTGTCGGCCTGGATCGCTACGGCTTTCCGGCCCGTCGCCTTGATCGCGTCCACGACCTTGGCGGCGATCTCCGCCGACTTCTCGTAAGTAATCGCGACATCGGCGCCTTCCGCGGCGAGCGCCTTCGCGATGGCCGCACCGATACCCCTGCTTGCGCCCGTCACCAGGGCCCGTTTTCCTGCCAGTGTCATGTGATCTCTCCAATTCTGTAATGATCGACACAGAATATGTGGAGTCTTGATTGCCGCGGTCAAGTGAATTATGTGTTGATCATTACAGAAAGACGGGCGATGGCAGGTCGGCCACGGGAATTTGATCGCGACGCGGCGTTGGAGGCCGCCATGCTGCTGTTTTGGCGCAAGGGCTTTGCGGCAGCCTCGATGCACGACCTCTGCCACGCCATGGGCGTCAGCTCGCCCAGCCTCTATGCGGCCTTCGAAAGCAAGGAGGCACTCTACCTTGCCGCGATCGAGCATTACGTCGAGACCCAGGGCCAGCCGGTCTGGGACCGGCTTGCGGAAGGCGCGACCGCGCGCGCCGGCATCGAGAATCTGCTGATCGGGGCGGCCGAGACCCTGCCGAAATCCCGGAGAGCGCCGGCCGGCTGCATGGCCGTGCTGGGCGCCGTCAGCGACGAATGGCCGGCCACCATTGCCCGCGAGATCAAGAAGGTCCGGCTCGACATGCTTGGCAATTTGCGCGGGCGGCTGGAGGCTGCGGTCGCGAGCGGCGAACTGCCTGCCGCAACCGACATCGATGCGCTGAGCCGGTTCTACCTCAGCGTCTTCGAAGGCATGGCGATCCAGGCCAAGGACGACGCGACGCCTGAGGAGTTGAGAGGCGTAGCGAAGGCGGCCATGGCGATGTGGCCGGGCGAGCGGTAGCTCGCGGCCTGTACGATGGGTAGAGCGCAGCGAGACCCATCGTTCCATCCAGGCGTGTTGATGGGTTTCGCTCCGCTCTATCCATCGTACGAGCTGGGTCGAGAGATTGATCTATCTCAAGACCGCATCCGAAACGCGGGCCCAGCTTACATTCGGAAGGCAGCGATACGTCCAGACAGGCGGGAGGTGAAGCATGTACCGGCATATTCTCATTCCGACAGATGGGTCGGAGCTAGCGGAGCACGGAGTGGCGCATGGGTTGGCGCTGGCGAAATCCCTTGGAGCCAAGGTATCTCTAATCTTCGTTGTGGAGCCGTTTTCAGAAATGACAGGGCGGTTCCGTGAAGCAGTCGCAACATATGCCGAGCTGCGCAAGGACAGGCCACGAGCGCGTTGGATCGCGCGGCAAATGCGGCCAAGGAGGCCGGCGTTTCCTGCGAACCGATTCAAGTGGAGAACGGGCAACCCCATCAAGCCATCATCGCAGCAGCCGAGAATAAAGGTTGCGATCTCATCGTGATGTCATCCCATGGCCGCAGCGGACTCTCCATGCTTCTCATCGGTAGCGTGACAAACAAGGTGCTGGCACAGGCGAAAACTCCCGTACTGATTTGTCCGTGAATGTGCGGATCTGCTGACAGAGTCCTCGCTCGCCGCGAGGACTAGAAAACTCAACGGCCGCATAAACCGCCTTGTCTGCTTTCGTCATCTGCGGGCCTTACCTGCCGGTCAGGCCTTGTCGGCCCGGCACCCGGGTAGCCGGTGACAGTGCACTTAACTCGAAGCAGGAGACCCCGTGCGCATCAATTGAATGCACTGTCACCGCAATTGCGGCGACGGCTAGAGCTTGTCGATCCGAAATGCGCGAGTCTCGACCGCGGCGCGAACACGCGCGTTGCACGCAGCTGTGATCGTGGAACCCCGCCGCGGATGTAACGACAGACGCTCCCCTCCGAATAGCCCGTAGCGGACGCTTCGTTCGCCAATAGATGGATGCGCAATCCGGGGAGAAATCGTCGCATGATGGGATTCAACGTCGCGGAGAATGGTGGAGGCTCTTATCGTCCGCTCGCCATTCTGCGCTGGGTCATGGTGGTCATATTCGTATCGTTTGGAATGCAGAAATTCACACTGCAATCCGCACAGGGTATCGCCCAGTTCATCAGCCACAGCCCGTTCATCTCCTGGCTGTCGGTATTCGGCCTGAGGGGCGAGGCCTATGTTCTCGGTGTCGCCGAATTCGTGATCGCGGCGCTGCTCGTGGCAGGCAGCTTCAGTCCGGTCTTGTCGGCGCTGGGTTCGTTCATGGGCATGATGACCTTCGCGATCACGTGGTCGTTCTTCTTCACGACGCCGGGCGTCGTCACATGGAGCCTTTCAACCGATCCGATGGCGTGGAATCTGGCCGGCGAGTTCCTGTTCAAGGACATCGTCCTGCTGTGTGTGTGCGTTGTGCTGTTTCTCGCTTCGTTGCCGCAGTCGGTTGTCCGGCTCCGCACCGGCTGAGCGTAAAGCGGCTTTGCGATAGCCCGTAGGACGGGGAGAGCACAGCGAAACCCATCACGCTTCAACGCGCCCGGAAGCAAGGATGGGTTTCGCTTCGCTCTACCCATCCTGCGAGACGCATCTCACCGCCGAGCGCGGTAAATCACGACATCATTGCCATGACGCGTCGTGCTCTTCTCGAGGATGTAATTGGCCTTCTCCAGCACGCGGCGGGATGCGCCGTTGCTGACATAGACAAGGCCGATGAGAGACGGCAGTTCGTGGTGCGACAGCCCAATGTCCGTCAGCGCGATTGCGACCTCGCTCGCAAATCCGCGGCCCCAGAACTCGCGCTTAAATGCGTAGGCAATCTCGATCTCGTCGATGTCGTCCACGAGGATGTGCCGGATGCCCGCTCGCCCGGCGAAGGCGCCGTCCTTCGTTCGCAGCACCCACAGCCCAAAACCGTGCTGGTCCCAATGCGCCATGTTGGTCGCGAGATAGGTCTTGGTGACCTCGGGTGCACGCACGCCGCCGAGATAGCGGGACACCTCGGCATCGAGATGCAGCGTGACGAGGTCGTCGAGGTGGTCTTCGCGAAGCCTCTCGGCGGTCAATCTGTCGGTGCTGAAGCGGTCCATGGAGACTGATAGCCGCTTTGGAGGCCGGTCGTCGATCGCTTTCGCGATGCGACACCGCACGCGTCAGCAGCGGCTGGACCGCTTGGACTCCATGTCGCGCCCGGGTTCTGCCTTTGCCGCGCTGAGCGCCGCGGCCAGCTCGTCGATATGGTAGGGTTTCGGCAGAATCTGCAGACCGGCCAATTCGGCGTCGTGAACTGCGGCTTCGGAGTATCCGCTGGTCAGAAGCACGGGTATGTCGCTTCGCCTTCTCTTGATCTCCCGCGCCAGCTCGACCCCATTCATGCCACCGGGCATCATGACATCGGAAAAGACGAGGTCGACGGCGCGGCCGTCCGCCAGGGCACCGAGCGCGGCCGCGCCACTCGCCGCGTGCGTGACCTCGTAACCGAGCTGGCCCAGCATCTCGCTCACCAGTGCGGCAACCTCGTCATCGTCCTCGACCAGAAGGATGCGGCCATGATTGCTCTTCTTCGGCCGCACCATGTTGAGATCGATCAGGTGTCGCTCCCTGGAAGGAATGCTGAGCGACCGCGGCAAATAGAGTTCGATGCTGGAGCCTCGGCCGACTTCCGATCGAATGCGGACCGTCCCCCGTGACTGCGTCGCGAATCCATGGACCTGGGCGAGCCCGAGCCCCGAGCCCTTTCCGACCTCCTTGGTCGTGAAGAATGGTTCGAAAACGCGTGACAGGATCTCCGGACTCATGCCGACACCGGTATCGACGACGGACAGGCGCACATAGTCTCCGGCGATCTGCTCGTCATTCAGATTGGGCAGATTTTCCCCGCGCACGAGAATCGTGCCGCCATTGGGCATGGCGTCGCGGGCGTTGACGGCGAGGTTGAGGATCACGAGTTCGAGCTCGCCGGGATCGACCTCCACCGGCCAGAGCGTGTCCGGAAAATCGAACTCGACATGGACGTCGCCTCTCAGGCTTCGATCGAGCAATTCGCGCATGCCGCCCATCTGTGAGGCTACGTCGACAGGCTCCGGCCGGAGCGTCTGCCGGCGGGAGAACGCGAGAAGCTGCCTGGTCAGGCTGGCCCCGCGCTGGGCGGCCTGGACCATCCCGTCCATGAGCCGGCGACGACGGTCCGGATCGGTCTGGCGGTCGAGCATGTCGAGGCCGCCGGAGATCACCATCAGCAGATTGTTGAAGTCGTGCGCCACCCCGCCGGTCAGCTGTCCGATGGCTTCGATCTTCTGGGCTTGCCGAAGCGTCTCCTCGACCCGGGCACGCTCGTCCATCTCGACGCGCAATTGCTCGACGGCTTCCGCAAGGGCCCGCGTGCGCTCGACCACCAGCGTCTCGAGCTCCTGAGCCGCCTGTTCGCGCGCCGCGAACAGAGCCCGGATTTCGTATTGGCGCCGCCGCGCGCGCAGTGCCGATTGAACGGCGCTAGTCAGCGTCATTGGCTGAACCGGCCGCTCGAGCAGCGAGACGTTACGGAGAAGCGCGACAATGCTGCGGCGCCAGGCAAGGACGGCCGGCTGCTCGCGATGGCTGGTCAGGACGACGAAGGGCAGGTCGGACCAGGGCGGTTGGCTCTCGATCCATTGTGCCAGCGGCGAGGTGTCTTTCCCGAACAGAGCTTCCTCGGCAACGAAAACGGCGCCGACGCCGGCTGCCATCTCGCTGACGAGTTCGGGCAGACTGCGGCAGCTGGTCGCTTCCAGGTGCGAACTCCGGAACAGCTCGGCGGAGGCAAGTCCGTCGCGCCCGATCGGAGCAAAGACGAGAACATGGTGATCTCGCTCAACGCTCATTCAACCGACCCTTCGGGCTTAGGTGCCCCGGTATAATGCGGATTGCCGGAAAAGATGCCGCTGAACTCCCTCAGGGGCGGGCCGAGCGTGATGCCGGCGCTGCTAAGCCGAAATTCCCGGATGGTATGCTCGTGTCGGCCGCTGCGCTTCTTGACGACAGACAGAGCGCGCCGCACCGTTCCGCCGACCTCGAAATAGCGCAGCATGACCACGGAATCGCTGAGATAGCTGATGTCGAGAGGCGTATCCATCGGACCGACGAGGCCATGCTGGGCGAGGACCAGGATGGTCAGCACACCCTGCTGCCCCAGGTAGCTCAAGAGTTCGTGCATCTGCAGGATGAGAAATCGCTCGTCGGGCATCGCGGCCAGATAGCCGTTCAGACTGTCGATGATGACGAGGCGGGCATTGTCGGCCTCGACGCTCTTTCGCACGTTTGCGGCGAACTCACCCGGCGACAGCTCGGCGGGATCGATCTGCTGAAACCGGACAAGCCCCGAATCGACGTGTTCTTGCAGGTGCAGGCCAAGTGTCCGGGCGCGCGCTTCGACCGTGCCGCGGCCTTCATCGAACGCGAAGAACACCGCGTGCTCGCCACGTTCGGCCGCCGCGATCGCGTAGGTGAGCGCAACCGATGATTTGCCCACGCCGGCGGCGCCGATGAGCAGCGCATTGGTGCCGCGCTCGAGGCCGCCTCCCAGGAGCTGGTCGAGCTCGGCGTTGCCGCTCGGGGTGAAGTCGCCGACGAAGGTCTTGTGATGTTCGGCCGCCACCAGGCGGGGGAATATCTGCAGGCCGCCTCGCTCGATCGTGAAATCGTGAAACCCGCCGCGAAACCGGATGCCGCGCATCTTGATCACGCGGAGCCGGCGCCGCTCGGCGCCGTAATCGATCGCGACCTGTTCGAGCATCACCACGCCGTGCGCAATGGAATGGAGCTGCAAATCGTCCTGAGATGACGAAAGATCGTCGAGCAGGACCACTGTGCAATTGCGGTTGGTGAAAAAATGTTTCAGGGCCAGCACCTGGCGCCTGTAACGAAGCGGGTTCTGGGCAAGCAGGCGCAGTTCGGACAGGCTGTCGAGCACGACGCGGTTGGGATTGACCCGCTCGACTTCCCTGAAGATCAGGCCGGTCGTCTCGCTCAGCTCCATTTCGGCGGGATGAAACACCGTGAGCTCGCGCTCCGGATCGAGCGTCGTCTCCGGCGGAACCAGTTCGAAGATGTCGATGCCGTCCAGCGTCCAGCCGTGCCGCTGCGCCACGACGTCCAGCTCGCGCTTGGTTTCGGACAGCGAAATATAGAGCACGCGCTCTCCGTCCCGCACCCCCCTCAGCAGGAACTGAAGCGCGATGGTGGTCTTGCCCGTGCCGGGCTGCCCCTCGTAGAGATACATCCGGTTGGCGTCGAAGCCGCCACCCAGGATGTCGTCCAGCCCGGCGCTGCCGGTCGATATTCTGGACAGCTCTCGGGGCGCACTGTCCGTAACAGTGCTGGATGGACTGCTCATTGATCCCCTTTGACGCTTCGAGAGAAGGGCGCCACCGCCCCTGCGCGAGTCCCAGGGCTCGCGCCCGGTTAAGCCGAACGGCCTTGGAACGAACTCTCAGATCGGCGCCGGGTTCCCTGCTGATGGGGTGGCGGTCGGCCCTGATCACGGCGCCGATCCAGCCCGAAGACGGTATCGCATCGCCATTCGCGGGACGGAGACGGTCGGGAGCCGGATGTCACTGAAGCCGATGATGCCATCGTGCTCCTGTGTTGCCCGACGGGTCAACCGACCCTCAGTTCGCGACCCGGCGCGTCAAGCGTTCGCAGTCAAGTCGCTGCTTGATCTGAATCAAACAGGCGGATGACAGCCGCACCACAACGCGAGTCCAGGGACTGGTGACATGTTGGTGTGCGCAATGAGTCCGACCTGGTACGTCACCTTCGAAGTGCAACGGCGAGGCGTTCTGCCGAGACAACGAAGTCCGCGCGAGACGAAGACCTTCGCGACTGAGCATGAAGCCAAGCTGTTTGCGCGCGCCAAGCGCGATGAGGGACTTTCCGTCTTTGCAGGCACGATCAACCCGCACCTGCCGAAGCGGGTGATCCCATCCTCCGGCATCGGCGCGTGGCTTGCTGACGAACAGGACGGTGCTGGAGCGCACGGCACTTCAAAGACTGACTAAGCACTCTTCTGTGCATAGCGATGGCGTTTGAGTGTTGCCATTTTGGTACGGGCCCAAAATCCCCTCGCGCGTAAACTTCAGGATGTTCGCAAGCTTTATGCACGCCAGCCTGCATTAGGGCTCGCTTCTGACGAAAGAAATTTGAGCAAAGGGGACGAAACGATGAAAAAGCTTTCGATCGCGGCGATCGGCTTCGCGGCGCTGAGCATGGCGGCTCCGGCCATGGCGGCCGATATGGCCGTCAAGGCGCCGCCGCCGGCACCGGTGGTGGCGGTTTACAACTGGACCGGATTTTACATCGGCGCCAACGGAGGCTGGGGGCAGAGCCACGGTTGCGTCGATTTGATAACGCCCGCAGGCAACGTCGCAAGTGGTTGCGCCGATCGCTCCGGAGGCCTCGTCGGTGGACAGATCGGGTATCGCTGGCAGACCAATCAGTTCGTGCTCGGCCTGGAAGCTCAGGGTGATTGGGCCGAGATCAAGAACACACGCGTCAGCGTGATCGATCCGTTTATCTCGACCACGGGCAAGACCGATGCGATCGGGCTGTTCACGGCTCAGCTCGGTTGGGCATGGAACGCCTCACTGCTCTACGTGAAGGGCGGCGCCGCCGTGACGCGCAATCGCTTTGACATCTTCAACAATGTCACCGGCGTCGGCCTCGCCTCGGCAGGTCACACGCGCTGGGGCGGTGCCCTGGGTGTCGGCTGGGAGTATGGCTTCAGCCCGAACTGGACGGTCGGTGTCGAATACGACCACCTCTGGATGGGGCGTGACAACACCTCCTTCGCAGGCGTGGTCACACCCGGTGGGTTCACCCTCACCGGCAGCGGTGTCACCMAGGATATCGACATGGTCACGGTTCGCGTGAACTATCGCTTCGGCGGTTATGGTGCTGGTTATGGTGCTCGCTACTGAGCCTGTGTCTTCCCAGTGACTTCAGGCCCCGGCATGGACCGGGGCCTTTTTCATGGGAAGCGCGAAAACGCGAGGATGTCCGCCGCTTCCGGCGTCAGTTCCGACGGTCGAACCCGGCGAGTTGTTGTCTGTCCAAGAGCACGATGTGACGCTGGTTCTTGTCGATGAAACCGAGGATCCCAAGCGCGCGCAAATGCGAGAGAGATCGCGAGACGGTCTCGAGCGTCATACCGAGATAATCCGCGATGTCACGCCTCGACATCGGCAGCGCGAGGACGCCTGCGGCCGTGAGCCGCCTGTCCATTTCGATCAGAAAGGCAGCAACCCGCTCCAGCGACGTCTTGCGTCCAAGCAGCAGCATGTGGTCCTCGGCATGCCGGAGATTCGTCGTGGTCATATGGAGCAGGCTTCCGGCCAAGGTGCCGTCGCTCCCGGCAACAGCGTCGAGGCTCTCCCGCCTGATCAGCCGCACGGTCGTGTCCGTCACCGCTTCCGTCGTGAAGCGATGGACACCGCCATTCGTCAGCCCGAAGGTGTCGCCGGGAACATGAAACGCATTGATCTGCCGGCGCCCGTCGGACAGCAGCTTGTAGCTTCGTACTGTGCCTGACTTGACCTGGTAGATGTATTCGGCGGGCTCCTTCTCGCCGTAGATCTCGCTGTCGCGCCTGTAGGTGAATTCGCGCAGGCTGACCACCGGATTCGAGGCGGCGGTCATTCCGAGTTCGCTAAGAGAATGCGGGCGGGGAAGGGAGACCGGGGTTGCGTGCATCAGCATTGGACCAACTCCTCAATCTCATAGCGATCGGGTTCGTCAGTCGCGGAGCATGTGCTGAAACGGGGACAGTGTCGCGCGGCTCTTGTTGTTCCTGATATCGAGCTTGTTCGAAAGCGGGACGAGTGACTATCGTCCTAAGGTTCATTGTACCAACGGACAGGACGAGGTTTGGCATGTCGCGATACGCCGCCTTGATCTAGCGCAACGTGAGGCCTCGTAAGGTTTCCATGCTTCGATGGCTGGACTTCACCAGCTCACGGAGACAACTATGGATGCAAGACGACTTACTGCGGCAGCAGCCGCATTCGTGTGTGCGGCCTCGTGCCCCCTGCCTTAGATCCGTTGATTTTCGTTGGGACCGCGCGCGCCCAATTGGGTTTGATGTTCGCAGCCAGAAGGCAGGTTGGCGCGCAGCATCCGACGGAACTTAAATCAGGAGATGAAGATGACCCGCCTGCTTTTCGCAATTCTATCGGTTAGCTCAATTCTGGTGTCAGCAGCCTCGATCTCGTCCGCGGCCGAACGCCAGTATCGCCATGGCAACGTCGCCCCGGGTGTTCCTAATAGCTACTGCTTGCAGGGGCGGATCTGGGGATACCCAGGCAATTGCCAATTCGCGACCTATGAGCAGTGCATGGCAACCGCTTCAGGGATCAGTGCCTATTGCGGCGTCAATCCGAGCTACGCCTTCGCGCATCAGTATGACCCTCGCGGTCAGTGGTATCCGCGCTAGCGGATCTCTATCCCGATCCTGATCCCGGTCTTGGCAATTCTTCGACGATACCATTGTGCCAGTGTTTTGCCCGACGGTGCAACCGGCGCGCATTAGTCCTTGGCCCGGGTGGTTTTTGCAAATGCGTAAGCCATTGATTTCACAACCCACGTCTACTGTGCATGGGGTTGTTTTCGCAGTTTTGGTTTGAGGGGGCCTTATCCCGCCCCTAACGCGACCGCGACGTTGTAGGTCAGGAGGCTCGCGGCATAGGCGAGCACCAGCATGTAGAAGAAGGTCACGGCCATCCAGGTCCAGCTTCCGGTCTCGCGCCGGATCACGGCGAGCGTGGATGCGCATTGCGGGGCGAAGATGTACCAGGCCAGCATCGACAGCGCGGTCGCGAGCGACCATTTCGTCGCCAACACCTGGCCGATCTGCTCGGCCGCTTCCTTGCCGCCTTCGATCGCATAGACGGTGCCGAGGGCTGCGACCGCGACCTCGCGCGCCGCCATGCCCGGGATCAGCGCGACCGCGATCTGCCAGTTGAAGCCGACGGGGGCGAGCAGGGGCTCGAGCGCCTTGCCGATGATCGCGGCCAGGCTGAAGTCGATCGCCGGCTCGGTGGCGCCCGCGGGCGGCTGCGGGAACGAGGCCAGAAACCAGATCAGCACCATCATCGAGAAGATCGTGGTGCCGGCGCGGTGCAGGAACATTTTCGCCCGCGTGTAGACGCCGATCGCGATCGATTTCAGCCGCGGCATCTTGTAGTCCGGCAGCTCCAGCATGAACGGCGCCGGCGCATAGTCGCGCAGCATGAAGAATTTGATCAGGAACGAGACGACCAGCGCGCTGGTGATGCCGGCGGCGTAGAGGCCGAACATCACGAGGCCCTGGAGGTTAATGAAGCCCCAGACGTCCCTGGCCGGAATGAAGGCCGAGATGATCAGCGTATAGACGGGAATGCGCGCCGAGCAGGTCATCAGCGGCGCGATCAGGATCGTGGTCAGCCGGTCGCGCTTGTTGTCGATCACGCGCGTCGCCATGATGCCGGGAATGGCGCAGGCAAAGCTCGACAGCAGCGGAATGAAGGCGCGGCCGTGCAGGCCGGCGCCGCCCATGATGCGGTCCATCAGGAACGCGGCGCGCGCCATGTAACCGAAGTCTTCCAGCAGCAGGATGAACAGGAAGATGATGATGATCTGCGGCAGGAACACGATGACGCTGCCGACGCCTGAGATCACGCCGTTCTGAAGGAAGCTCTGCAGCAGGCCGGCGGGCAGGGTGGCGTGCACGAATTCGCCGAGCGCGTCGAAGCCGTTGTTGAGCAGGTCCATCAGCGGCTGCGCCCAGGCGAACACCGCCTGGAACATCACGAACAGGATGAGAGCGAGCACGATCAGGCCGCCGACCGGATGCAGCACAACGGCATCGATCCGCGCGGTCCAGGTGTCGGGCCGGCTTGGCAGGCTGACGCAGTCGGCGATGATGCGGTCGGCCTCGCGCTGGGTGGCGCGCAGCTCGGCGACGCTGAGCGCGCGCCAGCTGTTCTCCCGCGGCTCCGCGGCGAGTTTCGCCGAGATCTCGTCCGTCAGCGCCAACAGGTCGGCCGTGCCGCTCTTGCGCACCGCGATCGAGGTGACCACGGGCACGCCGAGCTCCTTGGCGAGCCGCTCCACGTCGACGGTGATGCCGCGCCGGCTCGCGATGTCGAACATGTTGAGCACGAGGATCATCGGCCGGCCGGTGCGCTTCAGCTCCAGCAGCAGGCGGATGGTCAGGCGCAGATTGGTCGAGTCGGCCACGCACAGCACGAGGTCGGGCACGGTCTCGCCGGACGCCTTGCCGAGCACGAAGTCGCGGGTGATCTCCTCGTCCGGGCTGCGGCCGCGCAGCGAGTAGGTGCCGGGGAGGTCGACCACCGAGACCTGGCGTCCCAGGGGCGTAACGAAGAAGCCTTCCTTGCGCTCGACGGTGACGCCGGGATAGTTCGCGACCTTCTGTCGGCTGCCGGTCAGCGCGTTGAACAGCGACGTCTTGCCGCTGTTCGGCGTGCCCACCAGGGCGAGATGCAGCAGAGGAGCTTCCATGGGATCAGATTTCCGGTCGCTATCTAGGCGACAATGATGGCCATGGCTTCACGACGGCGGACCGCGATCGTGATGTTGTCGACACGGACGGCGATCGGGTCGCGCCCGACCAGGCCCTCGTGCAGGACCTCGACCCGGGCGCCCTCGACGAAGCCGAGCTCGATCAGCCGGCTCTCGAGCTCGATGTCCGAGAGCGCCGAGCCGGCATCCCCGGCAGAAAGGTGTTGGATGACGCCGATATAGCCGCGCTGGGCCAGGCCCAGCGGCATCCGCGAACGCGTGTCATTGGTGTCGGTCATGCCCTGTATTTTCAACGCAGGGCAGTGAGGTCAAGCGCGCGGGTCGGCTGAAACTGCACCTTAGAGTGATTTTAAAGTGCAGAACCGTGAGGCGCCGTTGGAGGACGCCCAACGGCTACTGGGCCGGGACCTTTTCCGGCTGGATGGCGGCCATGGCGCGGCTCTTGAAGTAGTCGAGGACGAACAGGCGGATCGCCGAGGACAGATTGCCCTGCTGGCGGTTGCCGTCGATCTCGCCGACCAGCTCGGACAGCGTCATGTTGCGCAGGCCCGAGATCTCCTTCATGCCGTTCCAGAACGCCTCTTCCAGGCTGACGCTGGTCTTGTGGCCGGCGACCACGATCGACCGTTTCACCACGGGCGACTTCATGACTGATCCTCGCGATCGATCTGATGCTGGTCCAGATGCGCCTTCGCCTGGTCCGCGCGCGTCTCCTCCGCCGACCGCTCCGCCTTCGTGCGGCCGAACTTCGCCCGGTTGACGTCCGCCTGCTTCGCCGTGGCTTCCCGCTCGGCGCGCTTCCTGAAACGATTCAGGTTGATGACGTTCCCCATGCCGCGTCTCCATCATCCGCTCCTCTTCTGGCAGGATGAAACATTCAGAAACTGGGTGCCGTGTTGCGCCCTATGAGACTTGATCGCCATTCGCTCGTCCTCGTCAATTGGCCCCTCGGGCCATCAAACGATGAATTAGCCCCGTCAAAGGGCAGAGAGGCCTGCGTAGCACGCCGCCTCGCCACAACATTGACGGTAATCAAATCCCGGCCCTTAGGCCTTATATTTATGAGCCCCAGGGCACCGTATCATTACGGATGACTATCGGAATTCGGAATTCATCCAGGCCGCGTCATTTTCTCCGGCTGCACCAGCCGGTCGAACTCGTCGGCTGAGACGAAGCCGAGCCGCAGCGCCTCCTCCTTCAGCGTGGTGCCGTTGGCATGCGCGGTCTTCGCCACCTTGGCGGCGTTGTCATAGCCGATCTTCGGGGCGAGCGCGGTCACCAGCATCAGCGAGCGCTGCATCAGCTCCCTGATGCGCTTTTCGTCGGCACGGATGCCGCTGACGCAATGTTCGGTGAAGGAGCGCGCGGCGTCCGCCATCAGCCGGATCGAGTGCAGCATGTTGTAGGCGAGCACGGGCTTGTAGACGTTGAGCTCGAAATGGCCCTGGCTGCCGGCGACTGTGATCGCAGTGTGATTGCCGAACACCTGGCAGCACACCATCGTCATCGCTTCGCACTGCGTCGGGTTGACCTTGCCGGGCATGATCGAGGAGCCCGGCTCGTTCTCCGGCAGGATCAGCTCGCCGAGGCCCGAGCGCGGGCCCGATCCGAGCAGGCGGATGTCGTTGGCGATCTTGAACAGGCCTGTCGCGACGGAATTGATGGCGCCGTGCGCCAGCACATAGGCGTCGTTCGAGGCCAGCGCCTCGAATTTGTTGGCGGCGCTGGTGAAGGGCAGCTTCGTAATCCCGGTAACGTGCTTTGCGAACAGTCTTGCGAAGCGCGGCTTGGAGTTGAGGCCGGTGCCGACGGCGGTGCCGCCCTGGGCCAGCGGATAGAGGTCCTTCACCGCGACCTTGAGGCGGGCGATGCCGCTTTCGACCTGCGCGGCGTAGCCGGAAAATTCCTGGCCGAGCGTCAGCGGCGTCGCGTCCTGGGTGTGTGTCCGCCCGATCTTGACGATTTTTGCGAACTCTTTCTCCTTCTTTCGGAGCGCGCGCAACAGCTCGCCGAGGGCAGGGACGAGATCGGCATTGATGCGGCTTGCGGCCGCGATGTGCATCGCGGTCGGGAACGAGTCGTTCGACGACTGGCTCATGTTGACGTGATCGTTGGGATGCACCGGCTTCTTGGCGCCGAGCTCGCCGCCGAGCAGCTCATTGGCGCGGTTGGCGATGACCTCGTTGAGGTTCATGTTGCTCTGCGTGCCCGAGCCGGTCTGCCACACGACCAGCGGGAAATGATCGTCCAGCTTGCCCTCGATCACCTCGCGCGCGGCGCGGATGATGGCATTGGCCCGGCGCTGGTCGAGCAGGCCGAGCGCGAGGTTGGATTGTGCGGCGGCGAGCTTGACGATCCCGAGCGCATGCACGAGCTCGATCGGCATGCGGTCGATGCCGATGCGGAAATTCTGGCGCGAGCGTTCGGTCTGCGCCCCCCAATAGCGATCGGCGGGGACCTCGATGGGACCGAAACTGTCGGTCTCGGTGCGGCTGGCGGGGCGGRCAGTCTTCGAGCGAGCAGTCTTCGAGCGAGCAGTCTTGGCCATGAGCACATCCATTCTGCGGCGCGGAATTCCGCGCAGCCTCTTCATGTGCTCTTCTATATCGGCAGTTTGGCCGGGCGCGACCGTTTCGGGTCCAACCTAGATCATTTCTTGCGGAAACGATCGAGCCGCACCACCTCAGCGCCGCCCTGGTTCGGGGCGGTCGGCTCCTCGGCGCTTTCCGCCGGTTCACTGGCAGGTGCGGGCACCGCGACGGCCGACGGCGCGGGAGCGGCCGGCAATGTCTCGGGCGAGACCTCGGCGACATCGGAGGTGTCGAACTGGAGGCCGAACTTCACGGACGGATCGAGGAAGCTCTTGATCGCGCTGAACGGCACGATCAGCCGCTCCGGAATGCCGCCGAAGGACAGGCCGACCTCGAAGCGGTCCTCAAGCACGGTCAGATCCCAGAACTGGTGCTGGAGGATGATCGTCATCTCTTCCGGATATTGCGCCAGGAGCCGCGACGACAGCTTCACGCCCTCGGCCTTCGACATGAAGGTGATGAAGAAATGGTGCTCGCCCGGCAGTCCATGGGACGCGGCATCGGTCAGCACCTTCCGCAGCACGCCGCGCAGCGCGTCGCGGGCCAGCACATCGTATCGGATATGATCGGTCGCCATGGTGGTCCTGTTGCATTCCAGGAGTTGGGCCCTGCCGGCCCGACTCGCCAAGCCGCAATAGTACCGCGCCTGACGGGTCAGCAGGAGTCCCCGCCGGAAAGGAAATAAGAGGTAAGTGGAGGCTTCTGTTGCCAGGTGCCTCCGAACCCCGCCTAACGGAGCTTAACCCGTTAGGACTTCAGAATGGTCTTTCAAACTGCGTTACGCAGCCTGAGCAACCGGAGCAAAGTTGTCGTTGGCAACTATTGCATAGCCCGATAACGGCGGAACAATACCGAGAAAAAGAACGCCCTTTACGCCCTCGTCGATCCTATTTCGCCCCCGCCAAAGCCCGCTCTGGGTGAGCCCGCTGGTGGGCTTTGGTGGAGGCGCCGGGTACCGCCCCCGGGTCCGAATGGTTTATTGCGACGACCGTTTATTTCCATAGCCGGCGAACCGGCACCCCCAATATAGGGGGCAAAGGTTTCAAATGACAGGTGTTTCGAGCGGCGATCCCACGGTTCCCTTTGGATAGGTCCCGGGCGGGCCTCGGTATGATCTTGGCCCTGGGACGGCCAGCGTTCTAAGCTCCTGACATGTCCACGGATTCAGCACCGGCCGCCCAAGAGCCGGATCAAGAGCCAGATCAAGAGCCGGACCATCCAGCCGCCCACGCTCCTCCGCCCGGCCTCGTCGCGTTGTTCCTGGCCTTCGCCCGGATGTCGTTGGCCGGCTTTGGCGGGGTCCTGGTGTTTGCCCGCCACGCCATTGTCGATCAGCACCGCTGGATGACGGCGGACGAGTTCAACGAGACCTTTGCGCTCTGCCATTTCCTGCCCGGGCCCAACATCGTGAACCTGTCGATGGTGTTCGGGTCGCGGCTGCGCGGCATCGCCGGCGGCGTTGCCGCCTTTACCGGGCTGTTGCTGCCGCCGACGGTGATCATGACCGTGCTTGCGATCATCTACGCCCGGTTCGGCGATGTGGAGGTGCTGCGCCGGATCCTCGCGGGCATCTCCTGCGCGGCGGTCGGGCTGCTGATCGCGGTGGTCTTCCGCATGATGATGCCATTGCTCAAGCGGATGGACGTCGTCGTGCTCATTCTCATGCTCGGCGTGTTCGTTGCGATCGGCGTGCTTCGCCTGCCGCTCCAGGCGGTGCTGCTGGTCGCGATTCCCATCAGTATCGGCGTCACATATTGGGTGCGGCGGAAGGTAGCAGTATGAACAGCGAAAACCCGATCTGGGCGCTGATCTCCACCTTTGGTCTAATGTCGTTGTTCGCAGTCGGCGGCGCTGCGGCGGCGGTGCCGGAGATGCACCGCATCGCAGTCGACGTGCATCACTGGATGACCGAGAAGCAGTTCGCCGACGCCTATGCGATCGCACAGCTCTCGCCAGGTCCGAACGTACTTATCGTCACGTTAATCGGCTATGCCGTCGCCGGCATCCCCGGCGCGCTGGCGGCGACGCTGGCGATGTGCCTGCCGACGGCGCTGCTTGCCTATTATGTCAGCCGTCTGCTGAGCCGGCCCAGCCAATCGCGCTGGCCCGCCTTGATTCAGACTGCACTGGTTCCGCTATCGATTGGATTGATGGCAGCCAGCGCCCTGATCCTGGCCCAGTCGACCGATCGCACCTTTGCTGCGCTGCTTCTGACCGCGGCGGTTGCAGTGCTCGCGTCCGTCTCGCGCATCAATCCACTCTGGCTTCTGCTCGCCGGAGGCCTGATTGGTTTTGCTGGCATTGTGTAATGAAAATCGCTAGGCAGTGATCCGGGCGGGGGATCCTTTTCCAGCCGATTAGAACAACAGTGCTCGTGACTTAGGAGTCGCGGAGGAGACAAGCATGGCCGACACGATGGGCCACTCGGCGACTGCCACCCGAAACACCTCGGTGGCGATCGGCTTCTGCCTGCTGGCGATCGCGCCGCAGATTTTCGAATTCATCTGGTCGATCGGGACGATCTTCGGCTGGGGTGCCGGGCGCGGCCCACTGCAGGTCGTAACCGGCCATGCGACGGCGCTGCTCGCCGGCGCGCCCAGTGCCATATTCGGATCGTTCGGTGCCGGCACCAAGAAGGCATCATCCGATGTGCTGCTGGCCCTGATCTATTCCTATCCACTGTTTGCAGTGGCGATCCTCACGCTGTTCATGACGATCCGGTCGGCGCAGGACTATGTCGGCGGCGTCATCCTGATGGCGCTCGCCCTGTTCGCGCTGTGGGCGTCGAGCGATCTGCAGGGCATGCGCGGCTTCTCCTTCGGCGCCGGCACGGCGCCGCGGATGTTCGGTGGATTGCTGGTGGCCTTGTCGGCCGGCATCGCCTTGACCGGCCTTTTGACCGATGGGCCGGCGATGGCCCATTATTCCTGGCGCGGGCCTCTGTTCGTGATGGTCGCGATCCTGTTTTTCGCGCTGGCGATCCGGCCACTCGGCCTCGTGGTCACGGCCTTCGTGAGCTTCATGATTGCGGCGCTGGGCTCGCATGAGACGCGCTGGCTGGAGGCCGCCATCGTCGGCGCCTGCCTGACGCTCGGCTGCGCAATCCTGTTCCCGTACGTGCTCGGGTTGCCGATGCCGATGTTCCCGCGTTTCCTGGTTCAGTGAGGGTGTAATGGAGCTCTTTGCCAACCTCGCTCACGGTTTTGCCGTCGCGTTCTCTCCGATCAACCTGCTGATGTGCCTGATTGGTGCCCTCGTGGGCACGCTGGTCGGCGTGTTGCCGGGCATCGGCACCATCGCGACGGTCGCGATGCTGCTGCCGATCACTTTCGGCCTGCCGCCGGTCGGCGCGCTGATCATGCTCGCCGGCATCTATTACGGCGCCCAGTATGGCGGCTCGACGACGTCGATCCTGGTCAACATACCCGGTGAGGCGACATCGGTCGTCACCGCCATCGACGGCCACCAGATGGCCAAGCAGGGCCGTGCCGGCCCGGCGCTGGCGATCGCCGCGATCGGCTCGTTCTTCGCCGGCTGCGTTGCGACCGTTTTGATCGCCGTCCTCGGCGCGCCGCTCACGAAGCTCGCGCTGGCGTTCGGTCCGGCCGAGTATTTCTCGCTGATGGTGCTCGGCCTGATCTTCGCGGTGGTGCTGGCCAAAGGCTCGGTGCTGAAGGCGATCGCGATGATCGTGTTCGGCCTGCTGCTCTCGATCGTCGGCTCGGACATCGAGACCGGCGCCTCGCGCATGGCCTTCAACATTCCGGAGCTCGCCGACGGCCTCGGCTTCGCGACGGTAGCGATGGGTGTGTTCGGCTTCGCCGAGATCATCCGTAACCTCGACGCCGGCGCCGAGATGAACCGCGATCTGGTGCAGCAGAAGATCACCGGCCTRATGCCGACCAGGAAAGACCTGGTCGATTCGGCGCCTGCGATCCTGCGCGGCACGGTGCTCGGCTCGATCCTCGGCATCCTGCCCGGCGGCGGCGCGGTCATCGCGTCGTTTGCGGCCTATACGCTCGAGAAGAAGCTCGCCAAGAACCCGTCGCGGTTTGGCCGCGGCGCGATCGAGGGCGTGGCGGGGCCGGAAAGCGCCAACAACGCTGCGGCGCAGACATCGTTCATTCCGCTGCTGACGCTCGGCATCCCGCCGAACGCGGTGATGGCGCTGATGGTCGGCGCGATGACCATCCACGGCATCGTGCCGGGCCCGCAGGTCATGCAGAAGCAGCCGGATCTGGTCTGGGGCATGATCGCCTCGATGTGGATCGGCAATCTGATGCTGATCATCATCAACCTGCCGCTCGTCGGAATCTGGGTGCGGCTGCTGCGCGTGCCTTACCGGCTGATGTTCCCCTCGATCGTGATCTTCTGCGCGATCGGCATTTACTCGGTGAACAACGCACCGGTCGACGTCATTCTCGCGGGCGTCTTCGGTCTGGTCGGCTACTGGCTGATCAAGCACGATTTCGAGCCGGCGCCGCTGCTGCTCGGCATGGTGCTCGGACCGCTGATGGAAGAGAACCTGCGTCGTGCGCTTCTGATCTCGCGCGGCGACTGGAGCGTGTTCCTGACGCGTCCGTTGTCGGCGGTGCTGTTGGCGATCGCGGCGTTTCTGCTGATCCTCACGGTCCTGCCCGTGCTGCGCGCCAAGCGCGACGAGGTGTTCACCGAATCCGAGAACTGACCGCGCCTGCGTCGTCGCGGCGCCCTGCGTCCGCACGCCGCATTCGGAAGTCGAATCGACTTGTGTGACCGCTTCGTGAAATGAAAATGCCGGCCCTGTGGCCGGCATTTTTGTTTTACGTCCGAGGGGATCGAGATGACTTCCATTCGCGCGCTTGCGGGCGCATGTGCCGCAGCGTTCGCATCGTTGTGCGGCTTTGTCGCACCGGCGGAGGCGCAGACCTATCCGACGCGCAGCATCACCATGATCGTGCCGTTCGCGGCCGGCGGACCGACCGACGTGATTTCGCGCATCGTCACCGGGCACATGGCGCAGACGCTCGGACAGAGCATCATCATCGAGAACGTGGTCGGCGCCGGCGGCACCACCGCGACCACGCGCGCTGCGCGCGCGGCCAATGACGGCTATACGCTCATTACCGGGCATATGGGCACGCATGCCGCCTCCGTGCCGCTCTATCCGAAACTCGCCTACCATCCCGAAAAGGATTTTGAGCCGGTCGCGCTGCTCGCGGGCACGCCGATCCTGATCCTGGCGCGCAAGGACTTTCCGCCGAAAGACCTCAAGGAGTTCGTCGCCTACGTGAAAGCGAACGCCGAGAAGGTCAATGCCGCGCATGCCGGCGTCGGCTCGGTCTCGCACGTCTCCTGCGAGCTCCTGCACTCGATCCTCGACATCAAGCCGGTCGGCGTGCCCTTCAACGGCACGGGCCCCGCGATGAATGCGCTGGTGGCCGGACAGGTCGACTACATGTGCGACCAGATCGTCAATGCGGTGCCGCAGATCAATGCCGGCACCATCAAGGCCTATGCGATCGCGACGGCCGAGCGCAATCCGTCGCTGCCGAACGTGCCGACCACGGCGGAGGCCGGCCTGCCTGCGTTCCAGGCCCAGGCCTGGAACGCGATGTTCGCGCCGAAGGGAACTTCGCCCGCGATCATTGCGAGCCTGAATGCCGCCGCCATCAAGGCGCTCGACGACGAGACCGTGAAGAAGCGCCTGCTCGAGCTCGGTAGCGTCATTCCGGGTCCCAAGGACCGGACGCCGGAGGCGCTGGCGACCCTCGTCAAGAACGAGATCGCGAAGTGGACCCCGGTGCTCAAGCCGGCAACTTAACGAGCACTTTCAAGCCGATAGGCGAGGGGCGGGACGCAAGTTCCGCCCCTTGTTGTTTGCACCGGGAACAGTCACTTTTCGGGGTATAATGGGGTTAAACAGCGAATCGCTGCTGTCGTAGCGCGGGGCGCGCCGTTAAGTTCGCCGCCTCCCCAAAGGCTCAATGGCACATGCACCAGTATCAGGACCTGCTCGAGCGGATTCTTTCAGACGGCGCCGAGAAGACCGACCGGACCGGCACCGGCACGCTGTCGGTGTTCGGCCATCAGATGCGCTTCAACCTGTCTGCCGGCTTCCCGATGCTGACCACCAAGCGGCTGCCGCTGAAGGCGATCGTGCATGAGCTGTTGTGGTTCCTGAAGGGCGACACCAACATCAAATATCTGCGCGACAACGGCGTCACCATCTGGGACGAGTGGGCCGATGCCAATGGCGATCTCGGGCCGGTCTATGGCCATCAATGGCGTTCCTGGCCCACGGCCGACGGGCACAGCATCGACCAGATCGCCAATGTCATCGACATGATCAAGCGCACCCCGGATTCTCGCCGGCTGATCGTCACCGCCTGGAATCCCGCCGACGTCGAGAAGATGGCGCTGCCGCCCTGCCACCTGCTTTTCCAGTTCTATGTCGCCAACGGCAAATTGTCGTGCCAGCTCTATCAGCGCTCGGCCGACGTCTTCCTCGGCGTGCCCTTCAATATCGCTTCCTACGCGCTGCTCACCATGATGGTGGCGCAGGTCACGGGATTGAAGCCCGGCGACTTCGTGCATTCGCTCGGCGACACCCATCTTTATTCCAATCACCTGGAGCAGGCGAAGCTCCAGCTCACGCGTGCGCCGCGGACGCTGCCGGTGATGCGGATCAATCCTGATGTGAAGGACATCTTCTCCTTCCGTTACGAGGATTTCGAGCTCGTCGGCTACGATCCGCATCCGCACATCAAGGCGGAAGTCGCGGTCTAGCGCAGATGTCGTTGACCATCCGCCGCGTGCGCGCCGGTGAAGCCGGGCTGGTTCTTGCTCTCATCCGCGAGCTTGCCGAATACGAAAAGCTTTCGCACGAAGTCGAGGCGACCGAGGCGATGATTGCGGAAGCGCTGTTGGGCGAGCGTCCGCAGCTCTATTGCGCGATTGCCGAGTGGAACGGCGAGCCGGTCGGCTTTGCGGTCTGGTTCGTCAATTTCTCCACTTTCAGCGGCCGTCACGGCATCTATCTCGAAGATCTCTATGTGCGGCCGTCGCATCGGGGCAAGGGCCTTGGCAAGGCGCTGCTGGTCTATCTCGCCAGGGAGTGCGTCGACAACGGCTGGTCGCGGCTGCAATGGGCGGTGCTCGACTGGAATGCGCCGTCGATCGCGTTCTACAAATCGCTCGGCGCCGTCATGATGGACGACTGGACGCTGTGCCGCGTCACCGGCCCCGCGCTGACACGACTTGCAGGGAGCGCGTCCTGATGGAGATCATCTTCGTCGTCGCGATCGCGGAGAACGGCGTCATCGGCGCCGGCAACGGGTTCCCGTGGCGATTGAAATCCGACATGGCGCGCTTCAAGGCGCTCACGATCGGCAAGCCCGTGATCATGGGCCGCAAGACCTTCGAAACCCTGCGCCGGCCGCTTCCTGGCCGTACCAACATCGTCATCACGCGCGATGCGGATTATCGCGCCAATGGCGCCATCGTCACGACATCGGCTGCCGATGCGGGCGCGGTTGCGCTTGGCGATGCCCTGCGGCGTTCGGTCGCCGAGATCGCGGTGATCGGTGGCGCCGAGATCTATCGGCAATGGCTCGATCGCGCCGATCGCCTCGAAATCACCGAAGTGCATGCGCGTCCCGAAGGCGACACGCATTTCGACATCGACAAGGCAGAGTGGGATGAGGTTGGGCGCATCCGGCATCCTGCCGGCCCCGACGACAGCGCCGACTACTCCTATGTGACATATCGTCGGCGGGCGGGCAATTAACCGCATTCGTCAATGTTTACATTGACTTTTTCGTGCCCGAGCATAGCTCGAAGGACAGCCCGGGCCGCGTTGTAAGGGACTTGCCTGTCCCCTATAAAGCCGGACCGGACAAAGCGGGCGGGGGCGATTTTCACCCTGCCGAGGAGAGCGTCGAATGCCGTGGAAGAATCAGGGCGGTGGCCCATGGGGCTCGGGTCCGAAGGGACCATGGGGCAACGGCCCGCAACCGGTCGGGCCAAGGCCGCCGGATCTGGAAGACCTTCTGCGGCGCGGCCAGGACCGCCTCCAGCAGATCATGCCGGGCGGCTATTTCTCCGGCATCGGCATCACGCTGATCGTCCTGCTCATCATCGCGTTCTGGCTGCTGTCGGGCTTCTTCCGGGTGCAATCCGAAGAGCTCGGCGTCGTGCTGCGCTTCGGCAAGCATGTYCGCACCGTGCAGCCGGGTCTGAACTATCATCTGCCCTATCCGATCGAAACCGTGCTGCTGCCGAAGGCGTTGCGCGTCAACACGATCTCCATAGGCATGACGCTGATCGACGATCCGGCACGACGCGGCCGCTCCATTCGTGACGTGCCGGAAGAGAGCCTGATGCTGACCGGCGACGAGAATATCGTCGACGTCGACTTCACCGTGCTCTGGCGCATCAAGCCGGACGGCGTCGGCGACTTCCTCTTCAACATCCAGAATCCCGAAGGCACCGTGAAGGCGGTCTCCGAGAGCGCGATGCGCGAGGTGATCGGCCGCTCGCAGATCCAGCCGATCCTGACCGGTGCGCGCAACGTTACCGAACAGGGCGTGCAGGAGTTGATCCAGAGGACCTTGGACAGCTACGGCGCCGGTATTCTCATCAGCCAGGTGCAGATGCAGAAGGTCGACCCGCCGGCGCAGGTGATCGACGCGTTCCGCGACGTCCAGGCGGCGCGCGCCAATCTCGAGCAGTTGCAGAACGAGGCGCAGACCTACGCCAACCAGGTCGTGCCGCAGGCACGCGGACGTGCGGCGCAGATCACGCAGGCCGCCGAAGGCTACAGGGAGCAGACGGTCGCCGAGGCCAAGGGCCAGAGCTCGCGCTTCCTGAAGGTTTACGAGGAATACAAGAAGGCGCCCGACGTGACGCGTGAACGGATCTATCTTGAGACGATGGAGCGCGTGCTCGGCGGCGCCGACAAGCTCGTCTATGACGGCGGCCCCTCGGGCCAGGGCGTTGTGCCCTATCTGCCGCTCAGTGAGTTGACGACCAAGCGGCCGCCTACCACCGGTCAGCAGTCGAGCGGAGGCAACCGATGAGGTCTCCGGTCACAGGTATCGTCACGCTGCTCGCCCTCCTGCTCGTCGTGATCGTCGGCTACATGTCGCTGTTCACGGTGCAACAGACCGAGCAGACCATCGTGCTGCAGTTCGGCCGTCCCGTCGACGTCGTCACCGCGCCCGGCCTGCACTTCAAGGCGCCGTGGAATTCGGTGATCAACATCGACAAGCGGATCCTCGATCTGGAGAACCCGTCGCAGGAAGCGATCGCGTCCGACCAGAAGCGGCTCGTGGTCGACGCCTTCGCGCGTTACCGCATCAAGGACGCGCTGCGCTTCTACCAGAGCGTCGGCTCGATCCAGGCCGCCAACATCCAGCTCACCACGCTCCTGAACGCGGCGCTGCGCCGCGTGCTCGGCGAGGTCACCTTCATCAACGTGGTGCGCGACGACCGCGAGAAGCTGATGCAGCGCATCCGCGACCAGCTCGATCGCGAGGCCGACGGCTACGGTATCCAGGTCGTCGACGTCCGGATCCGCCGCGCCGACCTGCCGGAGCAGAACAGCCAGGCGGTCTACCAGCGCATGAAGACCGAGCGCGAGCGCGAAGCCGCCGAGTTCCGTGCGCAGGGCGGCCAGAAGGCACAGGAGATCCGCTCCAAGGCCGACCGCGAGGCGACCGTGATCGAGGCGGAAGCCAAATCGCAGGCCGAGCAGATCCGCGGCGTCGGCGACGCCGAGCGCAACCGCCTGTTCGCGGAAGCCTACGGCAAGGACGCCGACTTCTTCGCCTTCTACCGGTCGATGACGGCCTATGAGAACGGGCTGCGCGCGAACGACACCCGCTTCCTGCTGCGGCCGGACTCGGATTTCTTCCGGTTCTTTGGTAACCCGTCCGGCAAGACGGCAACCGAGACGCCGGCGAAGCCGTGAGCTAGACAGAGGGCGGCAGTTCTGCCGCCCTTCGTCCAGACAAGAACAGCACTACGGGAGGTTCCATTCCGATGAGGTCCATTGCGTTCGCCGACTTCCTCATCGGCTTAGGCATCCTGTTCGTGCTGGAAGGCTTGATGTTCGCGGCAAGTCCGAACTGGATGCGCAAGGCCATGAAAAGCGCCATCGCCACGCCGGACAATATCCTGCGGGCGGTTGGGATCGGTTCGGCCGTGGCCGGCCTGGTCTTGATCTGGGTTATGCGCCGTCCGATTTAGGCGTCACGCCAACGCCAAAGTGAAGGCGAGAAACTGGTTTTCGCCGTATTATCCGGGTCTTGAGGCCCGTTAAGCTCCGCGCTTGCGCCGTCCCCCCGTTCGAGCGCAGTCTTGGGGGCGAATCCTTGGCGCCTGATCCTTTTCTCTGGAGATACCAATGACCGCTGCCACCATTGCCCCGACCCGCTTGCGCTTAGGGCTGGCCGCGCTCGCCGTCAGTGCATTCAGCGCGTTCGGCACGCCGGCCCTTGCGCGTGGCCCGGACGGGATCGCCGACGTCGCCGAGAAGGTGATCGACGCGGTCGTCAACATCTCGACCTCGCAGACCGTCGAAGCCAAGGGCGGCGGCGGCGGCAGCAACACCATGCCGCAACTGCCGCCCGGCTCGCCCTTCGAGGAGTTCTTCGACGACTTCTTCAAGAACCGCCGCGGCCCCGGCGGCGGCAGCAAGGGCGGCGAGCGCGGTGACAACCCGCCCCGCAAGACCAACTCGCTCGGCTCCGGCTTCATCATCGACACCGCTGGCGTCGTCGTCACCAACAACCACGTCATCGCGGACGCCGACGAGATCAACGTCATCCTCAACGACGGCACCAAGATCAAGGCCGACCTGGTTGGCGTCGACAAGAAGACCGACCTCGCCGTGCTGAAGATCAAGCCGCCGAAGCCGCTGGTGGCGGTAAAGTTCGGCGACTCCGACAAGTTGCGCCTCGGCGACTGGGTGATCGCGATTGGCAATCCGTTCAGCCTCGGCGGCACGGTGACGGCCGGTATCGTCTCGGCCAAGAACCGCGACATCTCCTCGGGGCCGTATGACAGCTATATCCAGACCGACGCTTCCATCAACCGCGGCAATTCCGGCGGTCCGCTGTTCAACCTCGATGGCGACGTCATCGGCGTCAACACGCTGATCATCTCGCCCTCCGGCGGCTCGATCGGCATCGGCTTTGCCGTGCCCTCGAAGACGGTTGTCGCCGTGGTCGATCAGCTCCGCCAGTTCGGCGAACTGCGCCGCGGCTGGCTCGGCGTGCGCATCCAGAGCGTCACCGACGAGATCGCCGAGAGCCTCAACATCAAGCCCGCGCGCGGCGCGCTGGTCGCCGGCGTCGATGACAAGGGCCCGGCCAAGCCCGCCGGCATCGAGCCCGGCGACGTCGTCGTCAAGTTCGACGGCAAGGACGTCAAGGATCCCAAGGATCTCTCCCGCGTCGTCGCCGACACGGCGGTCGGCAAGGAAGTCGATGTCGTCATCATCCGCAAGGGCCAGGAGGAGACCAAGAAGGTCACGCTCGGCCGTCTCCAGGATCCCGACAAGGTGCAGGCCGCGGTCAAGACCGACGAGCCGGCGCCCGAGAAGCCGGTGACGCAGAAGGCGCTCGGTCTCGATCTTGCCGCGCTCAGCAAGGATTTGCGCACGCGCTACAAGATCAAGGACAGCGTCAAGGGCGTGGTCGTCACCAATGTCGACGCCAATTCGGATGCTGCCGAGAAGCGCCTCTCCGCCGGCGACGTCATCGTCGAGGTCGCGCAGGAGGCCGTCTCCAGCGGCGCCGACATCCAGAAGCGGGTCGACCAGCTCAAGAAGGACGGCAAGAAGTCTGTGCTGCTGCTCGTCTCCAACGCCGACGGCGAGCTGCGGTTTGTGGCGTTGAGCGTGCAGTAGTCGCCGCACAATCCAGTAGGGTGGGCAAAGCGAAGCGTGCCCACCATCTTTCCACCATCGCGACAAGAGTGGTGGGCACGGCGCAAGCGCCTTTGCCCACCCTACGGCCGCTGGGCGTGCCGCAAGTGCTGACGACGGGAGAGGCTAAGCCTCCACGAACTCGTCCCGCCGATACCCCTGAGCATAGAGCAGCGCGGTGAGATCGCCATGGTCGATCCGCGCGGCAGCCGCAGCCGCGACCGCTGGCTTGGCGTGATACGCCACGCCCAGGCCCGCCGCCTGGATCATCGCGAGATCGTTGGCGCCATCGCCGACCACGACCGAGTCGATGTCGTCGAGATCGAACGACTCCATCAGATCCACCAGCGTCGCGAGCTTTGCCGCGCGGCCCAAAATCGGCTCCTTGACCTCGCCGGTGAACTTGCCGTCGCGGACGACGAGCTCGTTGGCGCGGTTCTCCTGGAAGCCGATCTTGGCGGCGACCGCGCGCGTGAACAGCGTGAAGCCGCCGGAGACGAGACAGGTATAGGCGCCGTGGGCGCGCATGGTCGCGACCAGTTCGCGGCCGCCCGGCGTCAACGTGATGCGCTTGGCCAGCACCTCGTCGACCACGCTGGCGGGAAGGTCCTTCAGCAGCGCGACGCGCTCGCGCAGCGCTGGCTCGAACTCGATCTCGCCGCGCATCGCGCGTTCCGTAATCGCCGCCACGTGGGCCTTCATTCCGACGAGATCGGCGAGCTCGTCGATGCATTCCTGGCCGATCATGGTGGAATCCATGTCGGCGAGAAAAAGCTTCTTGCGCCGGAAGCCGACTGGCTGCACCACGATGTCGATGGGAAGGTCGCCGCGAAGCTCGCGCAACCGCTGTTCGATGGCGTGACGGTCGCCTTGGAGGTTATCCTGCGCGCCGAAGGGAATGTCGACCGCAACCCCGTCAAACAGCCAGTGCGCAGGTTGCGCCTGGGGCAGCACGGCGCGGGCGCCGTCGACGATGGTGCTGTCGAGCGCGGGATTGTCGGGATTGCAGATCAGCGTGGCGACGAGGGACATTTGAGGTTTTCGTGAGCGAGGGACAAGTCAGCAGAAGACATGTTGGCAAGGCCGTGCTTATCGCAGGCCCGACCGCCAGCGGCAAGTCGGCGCTGGCGCTCGAGCTTGCCCTGAGTACGGGCGGAATCGTCATCAATGCCGATTCCATGCAGGTCTATCGTGACCTCCGCATCATCACCGCGCGCCCCACACATGGCGAGGAAGGACGCGCGCCGCACCGTCTCTACGGCCACGTCGATGCGGCCGTGAATTTCTCGGCCGGCGCATGGGTGGTCGACGCGACGAAGGCGCTGGACGAGGCGAAAGCCGAAGGCCGCCTGCCGATCTTCATCGGCGGCACGGGCCTTTATTTCAAGGCGCTGACGGCGGGCCTCTCCGTGGTGCCGCCTATTCCCGCCGAAATACGTGAGGACGTGCGCGCGCGGCTGGAGCGGAACGGCGTCGAGGCGCTGCATGAGGAACTTGCACGCCGTGATCCGCGCGCCGCCGAACGATTGAACCTGCGCGACCGCACCCGGATCGCGCGCGCGCTCGAAGTGGTCGAAGCGACGGGCCGTTCGCTGCTCGACTGGCACCATGAAGGCCAGCCGCCGCTGCTGCCCAAGGACAGTTTTCGCGCGGTGTTTCTCGCCCCCGAGCGCGACGAGCTCTATGCCCGCATCGATGCCCGTTTCGATGCCATGCTCGGTGCCGGCGCGTTGAGGGAGGTGGAGTGGCTCGCCGCCAGACATCTCGATCCGCTGCTGCCGGCGATGAAAGCCCATGGCGTGCCGGCCCTGATCCGGCATCTGCGCGGTGAGATCGGCCTGGACGAGGCGGCCACGATCGGTCGCGCCGACACCCGCCACTACGCCAAGCGGCAATTCACCTGGTTCCGGCACCAACTGCCCGAGTTCGAATGGGTGAAGCCGGAGGAGGCGAGGGGGTGGCTTGCCGCCATCGTGAATGCGGAGCGGGACCTCCGCTGACGCGCTTTTGTACCCGGGTTCCCGAATTTACCTCTCGCCGAACCCTGGGAACACCGCTACATTGCCAAAATCGCGCGGGAACGGTCGCATTGCCTTGACATCCGGGCTTTGACCGTTATGTTTCGCGCAACCTTTGGGAAGCCGGGCACCTGCCATGCGTAACATTATTACCAAACTCCTTATCGCCGTCGTACCCAGGCACACCGCCGGGGGTGGCTAGCTGCCATCCACAAGACAGGCGGTGTGCATGGGCCCTCTTCGGGGCCTTTTTTATTTCCCGAACCCGACACGAACGAAGCCGCTGACAACAGCGCATCCGGAGCAAGACAATGAGCGACAAGAGCCACGATCCGAACCAGATGACCGGCGCCGCGATGATCGTTCGCGCGCTCATCGATCATGGCGTGACCGACATTTTCGGCTATCCCGGTGGCGCCGTGCTTCCGATCTATGACGAGATCTTCCAGCAGAGCGAGGTCCAGCACATCCTGGTCCGGCACGAGCAGGGCGCGGGCCACGCCGCCGAGGGCTATGCGCGCTCGACCGGCAAGCCGGGCGTTGCGCTGGTGACCTCCGGTCCCGGCGCCACCAACATGGTGACGCCGCTGACCGACGCGCTGATGGACTCGATTCCGCTGGTCTGCATCTCCGGCCAGGTGCCGACGCATCTGATCGGCAACGACGCGTTCCAGGAGTGCGACACGGTCGGCATCACGCGGCCCTGCACCAAGCACAATTGGCTGGTGCGCGACGTCAACGATCTCGCCAAGGTGCTGCACGAGGCCTTCTATGTCGCGACCTCCGGCCGTCCCGGCCCGGTGCTCGTCGACGTGCCCAAGGACGTGCAGTTCGCGACCGGCACCTATCATCCGCCGCGCAAGTCGGACGTGCACCGCTCGTACGCGCCGCGCGTGAAGGGCGACGCGACGCAGATCCGCAAGGCCGTGTCGCTGCTCGCCAATGCCAAGCGCCCGGTGATCTACAGCGGTGGCGGCGTGATCAATTCCGGCCCCGAGGCGACCAAGCTCCTGCGCGAGCTGGTCGAGGTCACCGGCTTCCCGATCACCTCCACGCTGATGGGCCTGGGTGCCTATCCGGCGTCGGGCAAGAACTGGCTCGGCATGCTCGGCATGCACGGCACCTATGAAGCCAACATGACCATGCATGATTGCGACGTCATGCTGTGCGTCGGCGCGCGCTTCGACGACCGCATCACCGGCCGCGTCGATGCGTTCTCGCCGGGCTCGAAGAAGATCCACATCGACATCGATCCGTCCTCGATCAACAAGAACATCCGTGTCGACGTGCCGATCATCGGCGACTGCGGCAACATCCTCGGCGACATCCTCCAGGTGTTCAAGGCGGAAGCGAAGAAGCCCGACATCAAAGCCTGGTGGCAGCAGATCGCGCAGTGGCGCGCCCGCAACTCGCTCTATTACAAGAAGAGCAACGACGTGATCCTGCCGCAGCACGCGATCCAGAGCCTGTTCGAGGCGACACGCGGCAAGGACACTTACATCACGACGGAAGTCGGCCAGCACCAGATGTGGGCGGCGCAGTTCTTCGGCTTCGAGGAGCCGCATCGCTGGATGACGTCCGGTGGTCTCGGCACCATGGGCTACGGCCTGCCGGCCGCGGTCGGCGTGCAGGTTGCCCATCCCGACAGCCTCGTCATCGACATCGCGGGCGATGCCTCGGTGCAGATGACGATGCAGGAGATGTCGACGGCGGTTCAGTACGAATTGCCGATCAAGATCTTCATCCTGAACAACCAGTACATGGGCATGGTGCGGCAATGGCAGCAGCTGCTGCACGGCAACCGGCTATCGCATTCCTATTCGGAGGCGTTGCCGGATTTCGTCAAGCTCGCCGAAGCCTATGGCGGCGTCGGCATCCAGGTGCACAAGCCCTCTGATCTCGACGGCGCCATCCAGGAGATGATCTCGGTCAAGCGTCCGGTGCTGTTCGACTGCCGCGTCGCGGCGCTCGAAAACTGCTTCCCGATGATCCCCTCCGGCAAGGCGCACAACGAGATGCTGTTGCCCGAGCAGGCCAACGACGAAGCCACGGCAAAGGCGTTCGCCGGCGGCAAGGCGCTGGTGTGACGTCATGTTCGACCTGACGGAGCTCGAGCGCGCACATGCGATCGTGGGGCAGGCGGTGCCGGCGACGCCGGCACGCGGCTGGCCGCTGCTCGCCGAGCGCCTCGGGACGCAGGTCATCGTCAAGCACGAGAACCACACGCCGATCGGCGCCTTCAAGGTGCGCGGGGGTCTCGTCTATCTCGAACGGCTGAAGCGCGAGCGGCCGAACATTCCGGGCATCATCTCGGCGACGCGCGGCAATCACGGCCAGAGCCTGGCCTTTGCCGCGAGCCGTCACGGCGTGCCGGCAGTGATTTACGTGCCGCGCGGCAACTCGGTCGAGAAGAACCGCGCGATGAAGGCGTTTGGCGCCGAGCTCGTCGAGCATGGCGAGGACTTTCAGGCGGCCGCCGAAGAGGCGCAGCGGCGCGCCCAATTTACCGGCCTGCACATGGTGCCGTCGTTCCATCCGGATCTCGTGCTCGGCGTCGCCACCTATGCGCTCGAACTGTTCCGGACGGCGCCGGATCTCGATGTTCTCTATGTGYCGATCGGGCAGGGCTCTGGCATCTCCGGCTGCATCATGGCGCGTGACCTGCTCGGCCTGAAGACCGAGATCGTCGGCGTGYAGTCGACCGAAGCGCCGTCCTACGCGCTGTCGTTCGCGGCCGGCAAGGTCGTGACGACGAAGACCAGCAACACGCTGGCCGACGGCATGGCAACGCGCATTCCCGACGCAGACGCGTTCGCGCTGATCCGCAAGGGTGCCGCGCGCATCGTGCAGATTTCCGACGACGAGGTCGCCGCCGCGATCCGCGCCTACTGGACCGACACGCACAATCTCGCCGAAGGCGCCGGCGCCGCCGCGCTCGCCGCGGCGCTTCAGGAAAAGACCAAGCTGTCAGGCAAGCGCGTCGGTCTCGTGCTGTCCGGCGGCAATATCGATTTCGATCTGTTCCGCAGTTGGGTCGGGGCAGAGGCGCCAGCGATGGCGTGACGGAGAGACAAGAGGGGACGACCATGAACCAGCCGGCATCCGCCTATTTCATCGAGGACCGCCACGATCCCAACGAGACGCATACGCTCTCGGTGCTCGTGCAGAACGAGCCGGGCGTGCTCGCGCGCGTCATCGGGCTGTTCTCCGGGCGCGGCTACAACATCGAAAGTCTCACCGTCTCGGAGACCGAGAGCCAGAAGCACCTGTCGCGCATCACCATCGTCACCACGGGCACGCCGATGGTGATCGAGCAGATCAAGCACCAGCTCGACCGCATGATCCCGGTCTATCGTGTCGTCGACATGACCCTGACCAAGCGCTCGATCGAGCGCGAGCTTGCGATGGTGAAGGTGCGCGGGCAGGGCGAGCATCGTGTCGAGGCGCTGCGGCTGGCGGATGCGTTCCGCGCCCGCGTGATCGATGCCACCACCGAGAGCTTTGTGTTCGAGATCACAGGCAATACGGACAAGATCAACCAGTTTATCGACCTGATGCGCCCGCTCGGCCTTGTCGAGGTGTCGCGCAYCGGCGTTGCCGCGATTGGCCGCGGGCCTGAGGGGATGTGAGCCATGCTGGCGCGCGACTGGTACTATAACGAGCGCAACCGGATGGGAATCGAGCCCGCAGTGGCCTCGATCTACGACGCCCATGACGATGCCGATCTGCGGGCGCGCGCCGCGCTGAAAATGCTCGGGGTGCAGCGCGGCTGGCGCATCGCGGATATCGGCTGTGGCAACGGCGTGCTCGCGACCGAAGCGGCGCTGATGGGTGCCGAGGTGGACGCCATCGATATCTCGCCGGCGATGCTGGCGCTCGCCGAGATCTACGCCCGCGACCGTAAGGCGCCCGTGCGCACACAGTCCGCCGGCTTGCTCAGCTTCGCCTACCGCCCGGAATCCTACGATCTGATCGTCAGCGAGTTCACGCTGCACCATCTGCCGGATTTCTGGAAGGCGGTGGCGATGTCGCGGATCTACCGTGCATTGAAGCCGGGCGCGAGCTTCTATCTGCGCGACATCGTCTACGCCTCGATGCCCGACGCCATCGAGCGCGACGTCGAGCAATGGGCCGACTTCCATATCAAGAACCACGATTTTTCGCGCGAAAGCGTCGTCACGCACATGCGCGACGAATATTCCACCTTCGGCTGGGTGATGGAGCGGTTGCTGACCGATGTCGGCTTCACGCTGGTCTCGGTCGATTACCACGCGCCCATGCACGGTACTTATCTGCTGCGGAAACCGAAAGCCGGCGAGCAAGGCTAGAACAGAACAACAAACAGGGCTGCACGACAAAGCAGAACCGAGAACAACAATGAAGCCGGCCGATATCCTCATCGCCATTCTGGTGGCGGTCATCTGGGGGCTTGCCTTCGTGGCGAGCCGGATCGCGCTCGACGAACTTTCGCCGGAGCTGATGACGGCGATGCGCTTCACCATTGCCGCGGTGCCGTGCCTGTTCATTCCCAAGCCGAAGATCGCCTGGTCGCTGCTGATCGCGATCAGCTTTACGCTGTTCCTCGGCCAGTTCCTGAGCCAAGCCTATGGCATCGCGCACGGTGTGCCGGTGGGGCTCACCAGCGTCGTCGTGCAGAGCCAGGCGCTGTTCACCATCGGCTTTGCCGCGATCGCATTCGGCGAGCGGCCGACGCCGGTGCAGACCCTTGGCATCGTCGTCGCCGCAGTCGGCCTGCTCTTGATCTGCGGTACCGTCGGTTACGATTTCAGCGTTGGTGCCTTCGCGGTGCTGATGATCGCCCCGATTTGCTTTGCCGTCGGCAATCTCCTGCTGCGCGGCGCCCGTGGCGCGCCGATGTTCGACCTGTTCGCCTGGCTCTGCCTGACCGCCGCCGTGCCGCTGTTCGCGCTGGCGCTGGTCGTCAACGGGCCGGCGCCGACCTTCCAGTCGCTGATCCATATGTCGCCGACTGGCCTCGTCTGCCTGCTGGCGATCGGCGCCATCTCGACCAGCATCGCCTATTGGCTGTGGGGCCGGCTGCTGCGTGACTATCCCGCAGCGCAAGTGGTGCCGTTCGCGCTGCTGGTGCCGTTCGTCGGCTCGGCTGCTTCCAGCATCGTGTTTGGCGAGAAGTTCGGCCCGTTGCGGCTGGCCGGGATGCTGACGGTCATCGGCGGCATCGCGGTGATGGTGCTGGCGAGACGCCCGCAGCCGCTGCCGAAGACCGCGTGAGGTGAGCATGTCCCAGTCGCTGCTCTATGCCTTCATCATCTTCGCCCTCGTGATGTTCTTCACGCCGGGGCCGAACAACATCATGCTGCTGTCGTCGGGACTGACTTACGGGTTCCGCCGCACCATCCCGCATATCGCCGGCATCACGATCGGCTTCGCCTTCATGGTCGGCGCCGTCGGCCTCGGGCTCGGCACGGTGTTTCTGGCCTATCCGATCCTCCAGACCATCCTGAAATATGCCGGCGCCGCCTACTTGATTTACCTCGCCGCGGTGATCGCCTTCTCGGGGCCGGCCAAGCGGGGCGAGGAGGACGGCCGCGGCCCGATGACCTTCTGGGGCGCGGCGATGTTCCAGTGGATCAACGCCAAGGGCTGGGTGATTGTGATCGGCACCATCACCGCCTATGCCGCCATCGCCCAATTCCCCCTGAACATCGCGATCCAGACCCTGATCAGCCTGCTCGTCGGCACGGTCTCGACGGTGGTCTGGGCCCTGTTCGGCACTGCACTACGACCGGTACTGACCTCGGAGCGGCTGGTCCGCGCCTTCAATATCGTGATGGCGCTCCTGCTGCTCGCCTCCCTCTACCCCGTTTTCATGGATGCATGATGTCGCGGATTTCCATGCAGAAACGGGTTTCCCTAGGGGCTGAAAATGCTCTAGACAGCCCCCGAAATCCGCAAATTTCACCCTTCGGACACTGACCTTTGGCCGATTCTGGCCCTGAACGAGGAAACGACTATGCGTGTTTATTACGATCGCGACGCCGACCTGAACCTGATCAAGGGCAAGAAGGTCGCCATCGTCGGCTATGGCAGCCAGGGCCACGCCCATGCGCTCAACCTCAAGGACTCCGGCGTCAAGGACGTCGCCATTGCGCTGCGCAAGGACTCGGGCTCGGTCAAGAAGGCGGAAGCCGCCGGCTTCAAGGTGATGGAAGTCGCCGAAGCCGCCAAATGGGCCGACCTCGTCATGATGCTGACCCCGGACGAGCTCCAGGGCGACATTTATCGCGAGCACCTGCACGACAACATGAAGAAGGGCGCCGCCCTCGTGTTCGCGCACGGCCTCAACGTCCACTTCAACCTGCTCGACCCGCGCGCCGACCTCGACGTGCTCATGATCGCGCCGAAGGGCCCCGGCCACACCGTGCGTTCGGAATATCAGCGCGGCGGCGGCGTGCCCTGCCTGATCGCGATCGCCAAGGACGTCTCGGGCAACGCCCATGACCTCGGCCTCTCCTACGCCTCCGCCGTCGGCGGCGGTCGTGCCGGCATCATCGAGACCACCTTCAAGGAAGAGTGCGAGACCGACCTGTTCGGCGAGCAGGTCGTGCTCTGCGGCGGCCTGGTCGAGCTGATCAAGGCCGGCTACGAGACCCTGGTCGAAGCCGGTTACGCCCCGGAGATGGCCTATTTCGAGTGCCTGCACGAAGTGAAGCTGATCGTCGACCTGATCTATGAAGGCGGCATCGCCAACATGAACTACTCGATCTCCAACACCGCGGAGTACGGCGAGTACGTCACCGGTCCGCGCATCGTCACCGCGGAGACCAAGGCCGAGATGAAGCGCGTTCTCGCCGACATCCAGGGCGGCAAGTTCGCCCGCGACTGGATGCTTGAGAACAAGGTCAACCAGACCTCGTTCAAGGCGACCCGCGCCAAGCTCGCCGCGCATCCGATCGAGGAAGTCGGCGCGAAGCTCCGCGACATGATGCCTTGGATCAAGAAGGGCGCGCTGGTCGACAAGAGCAAGAACTGACGGCTGCGCCGTCATTCCGGGTTCGCGACCTCGTCGCGCCCCGGAATGACGAGCGAAACACAAGCTTCGCTCGCCAAACCAAATTTTAAACCTTCTCGACTACATCGGAGCGAGATCGCGAACGGCGGTCTCGCTCCTTTCATCTCGCGCGAAGCATTGCGGCTTCATTCAAATTCTTCGCGAGCTGACATGCCCTCTGAGCGCGAAGAACTGACGCTTAAACCACATTCTTGGTCTCGCGTCGTTTTCATAACTTCTCCAGAAGCTCGCGATCGCCAAAAGCCCAGCGTCTTCAAGATCGAGGATTCGGATCTTCATCTGCATCTTCAGGGCGCAATCAATCTCATGTCGCGAAGTTCGCGCGCCGCTTCATCTTAAGAATCGACACCCGCGACGTCCCTTTGAGCGTTGGTGGCATTGCGCTGACACATCCTTCTCTCCATGATCGCGGGAACTTGAGGGGGAGGGGTCTATGCGATCTGTCGTCGTCACCGGCGCGTCCACCGGCATCGGCTGGGCCATTGCGAAATTTCTGATCGGGCGCGGCTACCGCGTCTTCGGCAGCGTCCGCAAGCAGGCCGACGCCGACCGGCTCAGGGGTGAGTTCGGCGCGAACTTCACGCCGCTCCTGTTCGACGTTACCGACGAGGCCGCCGTGCTCGCCGCTGCGCGCCAGGTTCGCGAGGCGCTGGCTGGCGACACGCTGGCGGGGCTCGTCAACAATGCCGGCATTGCGGTCGCGGGGCCGGTCCTGGAATTGTCGGTCGACGATTTCCGCCGCCAGATGGACATCAACGTCATCGGCCCGGTCATCGCGACGCAAGCCTTTGGGCCACTGCTCGGCGCGGACCCATCGCTGAAGGGGCCGAAGGGGCGGATCGTGATGATCAGCTCGGTCGCCGGCAAGAACGGCAATCCGCTGTCGGCGCCTTACTGCACCTCCAAGCACGCCATCGAAGGCCTGTCGGAGAGCCTGCGGCGTGAGCTGATGCTGTTCGGGATCGACGTCATCATCGTCGCCCCAGGCGCAGTGAAGACGCCGATCTGGAGCAAGGCCGAAGAGATCGATCTCTCCGTCTACCAGAACTCGCCCTATCTGCCGGCGCTGAACAAGGTCATGGCGTTCATGATGGACCTCGGTGCGACGGGCCTGCCGGCCGAGCGGATCGCCGAAATCGTGTTCGAGGCGCTGACCGCCGCGAGCCCCAAGGTGCGCTACCAGATCACGCCGGATCCGTTGCGCCATCTGGTCGGCGCATTGCTGCCGAAACGGACGGTTGATCGCATCATCGCAAAGCGCCTGGGGTTCCTGCCGCAGGGCTGATCGACGTTCAGCTCGCTTCGGCCGTCCGTCGGCGGGGGTGGGCGGCCATCGCGATCAGCCGCAGCGCCATCACGGCGAACAACGGAATGAGGAAGGCGGCATGGAGCGGCATCGCCTGCACGCGCTTGCCGAACGACACCATGAACTGGAACCAGAGGTAATAGCCGCCCACGAGGTGCAGCACGCGCCAGGCCTGCGGTCCGAGCAGCGCGGCGGTGCGGTCGAACGAGGTCGCGCTCATGGCGATGATGAATGCATAGCCGATGCCGCCGAAGATGTAGGACGCGGCCGAAGTCGCCTCCACAAAGCCGGCCGGGTCCATTTTGGCGAAGGCAACGATCGCGCCTGCGTGGATGGCGTGGGAGGCCGCAAAGCTCAAGCCCAGATAGCGACGGTTGCGGCGCTGCCAGCGGGTCCAGGCGTTAGGCCACAGCCGTGCGAGCGCCGCAGCACTGAAGGCAAGGCAGAACAGCAGCAGCGAGCTTCGCGCCGTGAAACGGATCACCATCCGTACGCCCTCGACCTCGAACTGCCGCATCGACGCGATCCACAGGCTGAGCGCGATCAGGCTCAGGGTGAGCACGGCGAGCAGCCGCCAGCCCTCGAACCAGTTTTGGCGTTGTGACATGGCGGTCTCCTCCTTAATGTAAGCATCGATTACATTTCAGGCTGACGAAGTCGTCAACGGTGTAATCGATGCTTACATTCACGTTGAGGTGATGCTAGGAAGCGCCATGCCCGCCCGACAGCCGTCCAAGCCGCGCGCCCGCCGCCAAACGCCAGAAGCCCGGCCCTATCATCACGGTGACCTCCGCCGCGTGCTGATCGATGCTGCGTTGCAACTGGCGGCGGAGGGTGCCGAAGTCTCGGTGCGCGAGGCCGCACGCCGGGCCGCGGTTTCGCCGGGGGCGCCGTTCCGGCACTTCCCCAACCGCGACGCGCTGATGGCGGCGGTGGCCGGGGAGGCGCAGCGGCGCTTTCGCGCCGAGATCGAGGTGGCGCTGGACCAGGCGCCGGCCACCGACCCGCTCGGCCGCTTCCGCGCCTTCGGGCTCGCTTACCTGCGCTGGGCGATGCGCAACCCCGCGCATTTCGAGATCATCTCGACGGGGCGCTACTTCGCTCATGGCAGTTCCGCGGAGCTGACACGCGACAATGCCGAGCTGATCGCCCTGACCGAACGGATGCTGGCAGACGCGGCGGAGCAGGGTCTGCTGCGATCGGTCGATCTCAAGCGCATCCAGATCGCCGGCCGCGCCCTGGTCTACGGCTTTGCCCGGATGAATCTTGACGGCCACTTTCCGCGCTGGGGGGTGGAGGAGGGCGAGACCGAGCGGATGGCGGAAGGGGTGATCGACCTGTTTATCGCGGGGATCGCGAAGCCGGGCCGCGGCTCCTGAACTGACTGACCCTCATGGCGAGGAGGCGCGTAGCGCCGTCTCGAACCATGCAGGCCCACTCGGGCCTCGCCCTTCGAGACGCCTGCTTCGCAGGCTCCTCGGGGTGAGGGGATGGAGTTGGCCGTGCGGCTGTTCGCCGCCTGCTAACATTAAGCGAAGGTCGGACCGCGACACGCGTTGCTTGTCCGTGACCATTCAATTACAGTTTTATGACACGGTGCAGGCTTCCGGCTGCGCCGAACGCCGCAGGCCGGCCCGACGGCTGGGTATTCATCGCGCCGGACCAGAAGTTGCGTGCCGTCGATGGCGTCCGCGCCGAATCCAGGTCCTTCTGCCACCACCGCCGTGCTGGCGAGCGTTGCCGCGCTCGGCATCTGGCGCCTGCTTGCGGTTGCCGCGCCGCATCTTGCCGCCCTCGCGCTCATGTACGAGACCGAGACCGATTTCGGTTCGCGGCTTTCGTTCGTGCTCGCTTGGGGCATCCTCAATTTCTTCTGGATCACGCTCTTGCGGCGGCCGGCACTGTCGGGTGCGCTGTCGCTGACCATGGTCGTCGTGCTGGTGCTGCTGTCGCGTCTCAAGCACGACGTCGTGCAGATGACGGTCAACTTCATCGACCTGATGATGATCGACCGCGACACCGTGGCGTTCCTGTTCACGATATTCCCGAACCTGCGCTGGTCGGTGATCGGGGCCGGCCTCGTCACGCTGCCGCTGATGTATGCGCTGTGGTGGCTCGATCCGTTTCGCATCCGCCGCCTGCCGGCGTTCGCGTCCACGCTCGCCTGTCTTGCCGCACTGGTCGGCTATTCGCTCTATCATCCGGACGAGGCCTGGCGCGGCTATTACGATGACGGCTATCTCTCGAAATTCTTCCGCTCCGGCGTCAGCGCGGTCTCCGACTTCGCGCAATACGGCTTCATGGAGTCGGCCGCCTCGACCAACGAGCGGCTCAACATGCCGCTGGTGGATGCCTGCCACCCCGCGGGCCGCCGGCCGAACATCATCATGGTCCATGATGAATCGAGCTTCGACATTCGCGCTGCCCAGGGCATCAAGGTGCCGCCGCGCTATGGCGATCATTTCAAATCCTTTGACGGCAAGCAGCGCACGTTCCTGGCCGAGAGCAATGGCGGGCCGAGCTGGTTCACCGAATACAACGTGCTCGCTGGCCTCTCCTCGCGCTCGTTCGGCCGCTTCGCCTATTTCGTGACGCGCATCGCCTCAAACCGCGTCGAGCGCGGCCTGCCGCTGGCGCTGCGCCGCTGCGGCTATGACACGCTATCGCTCTATCCCGCCTATGGCGGCTTCATGGGCGCGCGCAGCTTTCAGGTGACGACCGGCGTCGAACGCTTCCTCGACTCGAAGGATCTCGGCGCCAAGGACGTCGAGCCGGACTCCTTTTTCTACGACAAGGCGCTCCAGCTGATGGGCCAGCAGCCGCCGAACAAGCCGCTGTTCACTTTCATCTATCTCGGCGCCAATCATTTCCCCTGGGAGACGCGCTTCCGCCCCGATCTGCTGCCGAACTGGCGCGCGCCGGGCAATAATGTGGCGTCCATCGACGAATATCTGCGCCGGCAGGCGATGAGCGCCGAGCAGTACAGAGCGTTTGTCGCGGGCCTGAAGAAGAATTTTCCCGGCGAGCCCTTCCTGATCGTGCGCTACGGCGATCATCAGCCCGAGTTTGCACCGAACCTCCTCGAGCCCGGGCTCGACGAGGGCGCCCTCGGCAAGAAGCTCGACGCTTACGATCCGCGTCTCTACGCGACCTATTACGCGATCGACGCCATCAATTTCGAGCCGGTGAAGAGCGAGGCCGTGATGGACACGGTCGACGGCCCCTATCTCCCGCTGGTGATCCAGGAAGCCGCCGGCATTCCGCTCGATCCCTCCTTTGCCGAGCAGAAGCAGATCATGCTCCGCTGCAAAGGCATCTTCTACGGCTGCAAGGACGGCGCCGAGGCGCGGCGGCTCAACCGGCTGCTGATCAATGCCGGGATCATCCGGGGGCTGTAGCGCTGATCGCTACGCAGACCCAGATCGTAGGGTGGGCAAAGCGAAGCGTGCCCACCATCCCGTTGCTCGTGTTGAGAGACGGTGGGCACGGCGCTTACGCGCCTTTGCCCACCCTACGAAATCCGGGCCTACCGCTTGCCCACCTTCTCCCAAAGCCACTTCGCCACCGCATCCGGCGATGAATTCGCGTCGTTGCCGCTGGCGCGTAAATTGGCCTCGCGCATTGTGGCGATGTCGATCTTGCCGAGCAGCGGCCCGAGCGCGGCCCGTAGTCGCTCATCGCCGGCCCGCTTCGGCGCCAGCAGCAGGACCGCGTCGTAGGGCGGGATCGCGTGCCTGGGATCGTCGAGCACGACGAGATCGTACTTTGCAATCAGTCCGTCGCTGGTGTAGCCGGCGATCACGTCGACCTCGCCGCTGGCGACGGCCGCATACATGAAATCCGGCTGCATCTGGCGCTGGGCGCGGAACGAGAGGCCATAGGATTTTTGCAGCGCCGCCCATTCGGGGCGCGAGAAGAACTCGTAGTCGCCGGCGATGGACAGCGCCGGTGCATGCGCGGCGAGATCGGCGATGGTGCGGATGCCGAGCGCCTCGGCGCGCTTCTTCGGCATCACCAGCGCATAGGCGTTCTCGAAGCCGAGCTCGCCGAGCAGGGTGATATGGTCCTTTGCGAGCGCTGTCTTGAGCTCCGCCAACAACTCCGCGCGCGGCTTGATGTCCGTGCGGTGCAGCTGGTTGGCCCACAGCGTGCCGGAATAATCGACATAGAGATCAATGTCGCCGGCCTTGAGCGCCTCGAAGATCACGCTGGAGCCGAGACCCGACCGCGCGGTCGCGGGGAGACCGGCGGCCTGGAGGCGATCCCTCAGCAGGGCCGACAGCACATATTGCTCGGCGAACGTCTTGGCGCCGACGACATAGCTCTGCGACGAGCGTCCCATCGTCGGCACCAGCGTTGCGAGGACCAGCGCCGCGATCCCGATGCCGCCGAGCGCGGCAGGCAGGCGGCTGCGGTGGCGCAAGCCGCTCTCGATCAGGCCGAGCAGCTGATCGACGGCGAGCGCGAGCAGGGCCGAGGCAAAGCAGCCGAACAGCACGAACACCCAGTTCTGGGTCTGAAGCCCGGCAAAAATATAATTGCCGAGGCTGGTCTGCCCGATCGGCGTTGACAGGGTCGCGGTGCCGATCACCCACACCGCCGCGGTGCGGATGCCGGCCATCATCACCGGCAGCGCCAGCGGCAGCTCGACCATGATGAGCGACTGCCGCGCGGTCATGCCGACGCCTTTGGCGGCTTCGATCAGCGCGGGATCGATGCCGTTGAGGCCCGTGATGCCGTTGCGCAGCACCGGCAGCATCGAATAGAGCGCAAGCGCCAGCATCGCCGGCAGGAAGCCGAAAGCCGAGAAGGAGATTCCGAACCAGGCGAGTGTCACGGACGCGACCAGCAGCAGCAGCRGATAGAACAGCGCGAGCAGCGCCAAGCCGGGCACCGTCTGCACGATGCTTGCGAGCGCGAGCAGGATAGCGCGCGGCGCCGGGCGGTTGCGGGTCAGGATCGCCAGCGGCAGGCTGACGGCAAGGCCAAGCGCGAGCGCGGCGAGGCTGACCCGAACATGGTTGCCGAGATAGTCGGGCAGATGCGACAGCGCCTCGCCCCAGCGCGGATCGGCGAACAGGCTCATGCCGCACCGCTTTGTGGCAGCAGCGCGTTCAGCCGCTCGACCTGGCGCCGCGGCGTGCGCAGCAGCTCCAGCACATAGGCGTCGCCGCTCGTCGAGAGCTCCGCGGGCGTGCCCTGCGCCAGCAGCTCTCCGCTGCGCATCACCGCGATGCGGTCGGCGAGCAGGATCGCCTCCGTCATGTCGTGGGTGATCATGACCGTGGTCAGGCCGAGCTTGCGGTGCAGTTCGCGAAAATCCTCGCCGAGCGCATCGCGGGTGAGGGGATCGAGCGCGCCGAACGGCTCGTCCATCAGCACGATGCGGGGCCGTGCCGCGAGCGCCCGCGCCACCCCGACGCGCTGGCGCTGGCCGCCGGAGAGCGCCTCGGGCAGGCGATCGCGATGCGCGCGACGGTCGAGTTGCACGAGCTCGAGCAGCTCGTCGACCCGCGCGGTGATGTCCGCTGCCGGTGCGCCCAGCAGCCTTGGCGTGATCCCGATATTGTCGGCGACGCTCAGGTGCGGAAACAGCCCGCCGCTCTGGAAGACGTAGCCGATCCGGCGCCGCAGCGCGACCGGATCGACGGCTTGCACATCCTCGCCCTCGACCGTGATCGTGCCGGCATCGGCCTCGATCAGCCGGTTGGCGAGCCGCAGCAGCGTGGTCTTGCCGGAGCCGGAGCCGCCGACGATGGCCAGAAATTCGCCCTCGGCGATGTCGAGCGACACATCGTCGACGGCCGTGAGTGAGCCGAAGTTCTTGCTGACGCGGGAATAGCCAATCATCGGCCTGGAAGGCATTGGGCGGGGCTCACTCTCTTACCCTCCCCTGGAGGGGGGAGGGTCGCTTCGCATGTAGCGGCGCGGAGTGCGAAGCGGGGTGGGGTGACCTCTCCACGCGGGGACTGCCTCAAAGGAGAGACTGTCACCCCACCCCGTCTCACATTTCGCTGCGCTCATGCGAGCCGACCCTCCCCCTCCAGGGGAGGGTAAGAGCACGGCAGGACCCATGCGTAGCACGCTTGGCGGCTCGATTGAACTTGGCCGCGCGAGCGGCTAAGGCATCGGGCCAAGTTCGGAGGGAATACATGACGACGCCCACGGCAGTGGCGCTGGAAGACGCCAAAGTCGCGTTCCGGCTGGGGGACGACCGGGTCTATACGGCGGTGGAGAAGGCCCATCTTTCGGTCGCGCAGGGCGAGTTCGTCGCCATCGTCGGGCCGACCGGCTGCGGGAAATCGACCCTGCTCAACGTCGCGGCCGGCCTGCTCAAGCCCGCCGCCGGCAGCATCAAGATTTTCGACCGGCCGCTCGCGGGGCTGAACCGGGACGCCGGCTACCTGTTCCAGGCCGATGCGCTGTTCCCCTGGAAGACCGCGCTCGACAATGTTGCGATCGGGCTCGAGATCGCGGGCACGCCCCGCGCCGAGGCGCTGCAACGCGCGCAAAAATGGCTGACTTCCGTCGGCCTCGGCGCCTTCGCCAACCGTTATCCGCACATGCTCTCGGGCGGCCAGCGCAAGCGCGTGGCGCTGGCACAGGTGCTGATCCGCGACCCAAAGATACTCCTGATGGACGAGCCGTTCGGGCCGCTCGATGCGCAGACCCGCCAGGTGATGGGCAATCTGCTGCTCGACCTCTGGAATGCCGACCGCAAGGCCGTGCTGTTCGTGACCCATGATCTCGAAGAGGCGATCGCGCTCGCCGACCGCGTCGTGATCATGTCGGCGGGGCCGTCCTCGCGCATCATCGGCGACTGGCGCGTGAGCTTGCCGCGCCCGCGCGATATTTTCGAGGTGCGGCTGGATAAGGAGTTCCATGCGCTCCACCGCGAGATCTGGAGCGTGCTCAAGGACGAGGTGATGAAGGGCTACGCGCAATCGACCCAAGCGGCGGAGGCGATCTGATGTCGCGCGTGACGCTGCTTGCGCTGCAGGTCCTGGTCGCGGTCGTCTGCCTCGCACTGTGGCAGCTCTTTGCGACCGTGCCGGTGTTCGGAAAAATCCTGTTGCCGCCGTTCTTCTTCTCCAACCCGGTCGACGTGTTCAGCCAGATCGTCAAATGGTTCTCGTCCGGCGTGATTTGGAAGCATCTCGGCATCACGTTGACGGAATCGATTCTGGCGTTCGTGATCGGATCGCTCGGCGGCGTGCTGGTCGGCTTCTGGTTCGCGCGCCAGCCGCTGGTTGCCGCAGTGTTCGACCCTTACGTCAAGATGGTCAACGCGCTGCCCCGCGTCGTGCTTGCGCCGATCTTCGCGCTGTGGCTGGGCCTCGGCATCTGGTCCAAGGTCGCGCTCGGCGTGACGCTGGTGTTCTTCATCGTGTTCTTCAACGTCTATCAGGGCGTCAAGGAAGTCAGCCGCACCGTGCTCGACAATGGCCGCATGCTCGGCATGAGCGAGCGGCAATTGATGCAGCACGTCTATTGGCCGTCGGCGCTGTCGTGGATGTTCTCCTCGCTGCACACCTCGGTCGGCTTCGCCGTGGTCGGTGCGGTCGTCGGCGAATATCTGGGATCGGCGGCAGGGCTCGGCTATCTGATCCAGCAGGCCGAAGGCATCTTCGACGTCGCGGGCGTGTTCGCCGGCATGTTCGTGTTGTCGGCCTTCGTCATCCTGATCGACTTCGGGGTGACGCTGGTTGAGCGCAGGCTGCTGGTCTGGCGCCCGACCGTGGACGGGCGGGGGTAGTCCGCCTCGTTTGGCTGCTGACGTTTATGTGATTGACCGCCCGGAATAGAACGCGCGGCCATACGTCATACCCCCATGCAACCACCTGCATGGGAGTTCAGGATGCCCCCCTCACAGTTTCGCCGCGCCGTAGCGGCTCTTGCAAGCAGATACCGATGGCCCAGGCCCGGCCTCGGCACGGCGTTCCTTGCCGCGCCAATTCTGGTCGCGTCCGTACTCCCGCTGCTCGTGTTCGCGCATGAAGCCCATCCGGCCGCCCCACCGGCCGCGGTGAGCGCGGAGGAGCGTGCGTTTTTGGAAGAAAACGAAGCGGCGATGACCAAGATGATGAACGACATGGCGGCCAAGCCGACCGGCGACATCGATCGCGACTTCGTCGCAATGATGAGCCCGCATCATCAGGGCGCGATCGACATGGCGGTCATCGAATTGCGCTATGGCAAGAACGAGCAGCTGCGGCGTATCGCCCAGGAAATCATCGTCGACCAGATGCAGGAGATCGCGGCCATGAAGCTCGCGATCGGCGAGCCGGCGACAGACACCACGCCCGCCCCGACCCAACCGCCCTCAGCTCCCAACACAACCGTTCATCATCATCCGGGCATGCAAATGGATGTGTCCACGGGAATGAAGAAGTAGGAGTCGCAGATGACCACGTCACGAAGCACTATGATGAAGAGCATTTTCCTGGCGGCCACGATGCTTGCGACGGGTTCGGTCGCGTGGGCAGGGCAGGCGCCGGGCGCGCTGTCCGCTGCCGATATTCCGGTGAGCCACCACGACCGTGTCTACGCCGCAGAGCAGTTCTCGAATACGGTCTCGGTCACCGATCCCGTCGATAACAAGCTGCTTGGCGTGATCCGGCTGGGCGACCCGCAACCCGGCAATTTCAGCCCGCTCTACAAGGGCCAGGTGCTCGTACATGGCATGGGCTTCTCGCCCGATCACAAGACGCTCGCCGTGGTATCGATCGGCTCGAATTCGGTGAGCTTCATCGACACCGCGACCAACGCGGTCAAGCATATCACTTACGTCGGACGATCGCCGCACGAGGCGTTCTTCACGCCGGACGGCAAGGAAGTGTGGGTCACCGTTCGCGGCGAGAACTACATCTCCGTCATCGATCCGATCAGCTTCAAGGAGAAGACCCGCATCACGACCCCGAACGGGCCGGGCATGCAGATTTTCTCACCCGACGGCAAATACGGCTACATCTGCTCGTCGTTCAATCCCGAGACCGACGTCGTCGCGGTGGCCGAGCACAAGATCGTCGCCACGGTGAAGCAGGAGAGCCCATTCTGCCCGAACATCGCGGCGACGCCGGATGGAAACCAGGTGTGGTTCACGCTGAAGGACGTCGGCCGGACACAGGTGTTCAACGCCAAGCCACCGTTCAACGCGATCAAGACGATCGATACCGGGCCGATCACCAACCACGTCAATTTCGCGCACACCGCCAAGGGCACGTTCGCCTACGTCACCATCGGTGGCCTGAACGAAGTAAAGGTGTTCCGCACCGACGATTTCTCGCAGGTCGCGACGATCCCGGTCGGCAATCTGCCGCACGGCGTCTGGCCGTCGGGCGACGGCACACGAATCTATGTGGGGCTGGAGAACGCCGACGCGCTCGCGGCCATCGACACGGCGACCAATAAAGTGGTCGGGAACGTTCCGATCGGTCAGGCGCCGCAGGCGATCGCGTATGTTCCAAATGCCGCGCCCAACCCTGATGACCGCCAGAATTTGCAGGCACTCGGCGTTGCCGGCCAGGTCGCTCATCTCGCGCTTGCGTCGAAGGACGGTGCGAAGGACGGCACGGCGCCGACCAGCGTGTCGCTGTTCGATCAGGGCCTGATTCAGATCTTACAGGCTTCGGTGACGGGACTTCAGCCCAAGCAGAAATATGTGCTTGCCCTGGCGGAGCATGGCGACGGCAGTGGCCCGTTGCAGCCGTTGGCGGCGTTCATGACCAATCCGGCTGGATCTGCCATCGTCAATGTGGCCGGTCCGATCCGGCAGATCGTCGACCAGTCTGCCGCTGAAGCAAGGCGGTACCTGGTGATTGCGGCCGGCGACGCGGCTATGCCCGGTGAGGCGGTCCAGATCGAGGCGCAATGACGCGCCGTCCGACGTCGGCAAAGGGCAGGTGGAGCGCCTCGTGAAGGACATGCTGGTTCAGGTCGAGCCGCTTATCCCCGCGCTCCGCCGCTACGCGCGCGCGCTTTTGCGCGATCGCGTGGCTGCCGATGATCTGGTTCAGGATTGCCTGGAGCGTGCCGTCAGCCATTGGCATCAGCGGCGCGACGGCAGCGTGCGCGCCTGGCTGTTCAGCATCCTCCACAATCTGGCGGTCACGCAATTCCGCCAGGCGACGGCGCGGGGCAGGCATATGCCGATCGACGATGCAGGCGAGCGTGAGCTCGCCAGCGCCGCCGCGCAGGAGCACAGGCTGATCTATCAGGATGTCCTGAAAAAGCTTGCGAGACTGCCGGAAGAGCAGCGTGCGGTGTTGTTGCTTGTTGCGGTTGAGGATCTATCCTACGCGGACGCCGCGGGAGTGCTGAAGATTCCGGTCGGGACCGTGATGTCGCGCCTGTCGCGCGCGCGGGAGAGGCTATTGCAGGAGATGGAGGGCGTGGCTCCAGGGAACGTCGTGGCATTGCGGGGCGTGAAATGAACCGGCGGCCGATCACCGAGGACGATCTCCACGCCTATGTCGACCAGGCGCTCGAGCCTGAGCGGCGCGCGGAGGTCGCATCCTATCTGGACGATCATCAGGATGTCGCCGCGCGCGTTGCGGCCTTCGCCACCCAGCGGGAGGAGCTGCGCGGGGCGTTTGCGTCGATCGCCGACGAGCCGTTGCCGGCCGAGCTGAATCTGTCGCACATCATCGAGAGCCGGAGGCGGTCTCCCATGCGGGCGTGGTGGGCGATCGCTGCGATGTTGCTTCTCGGCATCGGCGGTCTCGGCGGGTGGACCATGCGCGGCGTCTTGCAGGAGGGCTCGAACGGACTGTCTGCGCTGGCACAGGAGGCGGCCTATTCGTATGGCGTTTACGCACCGGACCGCGTGCGGCCGGTCGAGATACGCGCGTCCGACAGTGCCGAGCTCACGCGATGGGTATCGAATCGGCTGAAACAGCCGGTCAAGGTGCCGGATCTCTCTGTATCCGGCTATCGGCTGATGGGCGGTCGCCTAGTTGCGACGTCGCACGGCCCGGCCGCGATGTTCATGTACGATGACGATCACGGCGACCGGCTTGTCGTGCTGACGCGTCCGATGAGCAACCGCAATCTGGATACGCCGATGATGCCGCAATCGACCGGCGATGTCGCGGGCTTCGTGTGGGCGGATGGCGGCATGGGTTACACGCTCGTCGGCCAGCTTCCGGGAGACACCCTCAAGCCGATCGCGAACGAGATCCGGAAGCAGACGCGCCCGATCTAGCGCCGGGATTCACGGAACGGGCCCGCACGGCAGTGCGAGCCCGAACGTTCAACCGGCCCGAGTTGCGGGGAGCCTAGTCCAGCAGCTTGGTGTCATCGGGCGCCTGCGGCGGCGTCTTGATCGCGATGGCCTTGACCTGACCGCTGATCGGCTTGGTGCCGCCGTGCGGCGTGCCCTTGGGGATGATGACGAGGTCGCCAGGTTTCACCGTCACCTCCTTGTCGCCGAGCCAGATCGTCCCGGTCCCGTCGAGGATGTACTGGATCTCGTTGGTGTTGGGATGCATGTGCTTGGGCACATTGCCGACCTGGATCGAGATGGTGGCGCCGTCGGCGCTGGCAAACATCTTGGAACGGTAGCCGACATTGTTGGCGGGCCCGAGCGCGTCGCCTTCCATCTCGCCGGTATGGATGATCTGCGCGGTGACGTTCTCCGCGGCCAGCGCCGGCCGGAGCAGTTGGTTTGCGCCGCATCCGGCGGCAAAGGCGGCGGCGATCGACAGCCCGATTGCAAGGCGATTCATGGATGATCCTCCCCATCAAGAATTGTTCTTGTCTGAGCATGTTATTGCGCCGAAAGGCCAATGGCCAGTGCCACTTAAGCGGTGCTTCTCAAGCCAGTCCCGCTGCTCTATGGTGCCGCCGGCCGAATGGAGGAAACCAATGAAGAACACGATTGCCAGGCTCGCCGGCGCGCTGCTCGCGCTGACGTTCACCACCGGTCTTGCCGCGGCGCAAAGCAAGGTGACCATCGCGATCGGAGGCGGCGCCTGCCTGTGCTATCTGCCCACGGTGCTGGCCAAGCAACTCGGCGAATACGAGAAGGCGGGCCTCAATGTCGAGCTCGTGGACCTCAAGGGCGGCTCGGACGCGCTGAAGGCCGTGCTCGGTGGCAGCGCCGACGTCGTCTCCGGCTATTTCGACCATTGCGTCAATCTCGCCGCCAAGAAGCAGGAGCTTCAGGCCTTCGTGGTCTATGACCGCTATCCCGGCCTCGTGCTGGTGGTCGCGCCCTCGCGCACCAATGACATCAAGTCGGTCAAGGACCTCGCCGGCAAGAAGGTCGGTGTCAGCGCGCCCGGCTCCTCCACCGACTTCTTCCTCAAATATCTCCTGAAAAAGAACGGGCTCGATCCCGCCGGCACCGCCGTGATCGGCGTCGGCCTCGGTGCCACCGCGGTCGCCGCGATGGAGCAGGGTCAGCTCGATGCGGCCGTGATGCTCGATCCCTCCGTCACCGTGCTCCAGGGCAGCCACAAGGATCTGCGCATCCTCAGCGACACCCGGACCCAGAAGGACACGCTCGAGACGTTCGGCGGCGAATATCCGGGCGGCGCGCTGTACTCGACCGTGGCCTGGATCAACGGCCACGAGAAGGAAACGCAGGCGCTCACCAACGCAATGCTGGCCACGATCGGCTGGATCCATTCGCATTCGCCGGAGGAGATCATGGCGAAGATGCCGGACGAGATGGTCGGCAAGAACAAGGAGCTTTATCTCGCCGCGCTGAAGAACACGATCCCGATGTTCTCCGAAACCGGCAAGATGGACCCGAAGGGCGCGGACGCGGTGCTCGCGGTGTTCAGCGTCGGCTCGCCCGAGGTGGCCGCCGCCAAGATCGACGTCAGCAAGACCTTTACCAACAAGTACGTCGATCAGGCCAAGAAGACCACGGGGAACGCCAAATAACTGACGCGAAGGTGTTGTAATCAGGTGTCATGACGTCATTGGTCATTCATCGCGTCACGACGCTTGATCTTGCCGTGCGGCCAATCGCCTGGCCGTTCGCCGAAGAGCGCCGCGCCGAGATTGCGGCGCATTTCGCCGAGAAGCAGCGCGAGCGGCCGAAGATGTGGAACGGCCGCGTCCTGCTCGGGCGCGATGCCGTGTTCACGGACGGCCATCTCGCCGCGACCTATTTCGAGACTGATTTCGCGAGCTTCCTTGCCTGGCGCGACTGGGGCTTTCCCGACAAGGCCGTGTTCAACGGTTTTGGCATGGGCGCGCTGCGCGCCTCCGACGGCGCCTTCATCATGGGCGAGATGGCGCAGCACACCGCCAATGCGGGCCGCATCTATTTCCCCTCGGGCACGCCCGATCTGGACGACGTCAGTGACGGCGCGCTCGACATTCCCGGCAGTGTCATCCGCGAACTCGGGGAAGAGACCGGCTTGACCGCGGCCGACTACCGGACCCAGCCGGACTGGCACTGTGTCGTCACTGGTCCGTCGATTGCAATGATTCAAATTATCAACCTGGACATGCCGGGTGACGTGGCCCGGGCCCGGATCGAGGCCAACCTCGCCCGCGAGGACGATCCGGAGCTGTCGGCCATTCATCTTGTGCGCGGGATGAGTGATCTCACGCCGACCATGCCGCGATTTGTCACGGCCTTTATCGAGCAGCAGTTCGCGTCGCGCTGAAGCGCGAGGCTTGACATCGCTGCCCCCAGCCCATGTGATGGGCCAAAAAGCAAAAGCAAGAAGACTGCAATGCACAATCGTCCAGGGAGGTTTTGATGCGCCTGCGCATGGCTGCCCGCTTGGTACGTGGGCTGTTGGTCGCGATATCAGCGACGGGCTTGATGGCTTCGGCTCAGGCTCAAGAGAAGAAGATCAAGATCGGCGTTGTTTTCGACCTTACCGGGCCTCTCGCGGGCGGTGGATCTGAGCTCGGCTATATCGGCGCAAAGATCATTCTCGACTACTTCGCCAAGACCGGCGTCGAGGGCTACAAGATCGAGGCGGTCTACGCCGACGCGCAGAGCAAGCCCGACATCGCCATCAACGAATCCGTCCGCCTGCTCGAGCAGGAGAAGGTGGACATGGTCCTCGGCTTCTTCTCATCGGCGCAATGCGTGCCGGTCGCTGCCCGCGTCGAGCAGCTCAAGAAGTTCATGTGGATGACGACCTGCATCTCGTCGGCCGTGTTCAACGACAAGGGCTACAAATACGTTTTCCGCCCGCAGGCGAGCGGCGACCAGTTCGGCATGATGACGATGGATTTCATCGCGCAGAATGCCAAGGCGAAGTTCGACAAGGAGCCGAAGGACCTGCGCGTCGCCATCATCCACGAGGATGGCGCCTATGGCGTCGACGTCTCCAGGGGCAACGAGGCCGGCGCGAAGAAGGCGGGCTTCAACGTTGTGATGAAGGAAGGCTATTCGGCGACGGCGCCGGATCTCTCCGCGTTGGTGACCAAGCTGAAGCGCGCCAAGCCCGATGTCATTTTCCACACCGGCTACAACCCTGACATCACGCTGTTGCTGCGCCAGGCCCGCGAGCAGGGGCTGAAGTTCGGCGCGCTGATGGGCCATGGCGCCGGCTACGGCGTCTACGAGAAGCTGAAAGAGGGGATGGGGGCTGACGCCACCTACATCTTCAACACCGACCCGATCTCGATCTGGCTCGCCAACCAGAAGACCATGGATCCGAAGCTCCCGCCCGTGATCAAGATGGTCGGCGAGGAGTTCGACAAGATCAGGCCCGGCGTTGCCATCCGCTCCGCGCATGTCGGCATCGGCGCGTCCAACACTTACGTGTTCATGAGTGATGTGCTGCCGCGCGCGATCAAGAAGTATGGCGGCGTCGATCCCGACGCGCTGCGCAAGGCCGCGCTCGACACCGACATCCCCGAAGGCGGCACGATGCTCGGCTTCGGCGTCAAGTTCTACGGCGAGGGCACGCCGATGGCCGGGCAGAACGAGCGGTCGTTCCCGGTCGTGATCCAGTACATCGACGACAAATCCTCTGTGGTGTGGCCCAAGAGTCAGGCGCAGCGCGAGGCCGTGCTGCCGCTGCCGAAGGGCACCACCTACAGCAACCAGTAGCGGCGGAGCAGGGCGGTGCTGGAAGTCAGCGGGCTGGTGAAGCGGTTTGGTGGCTTCACCGCCGTCAACAACGTGTCGTTTCGGGTCGATCAGGGCGAGATCCTCGGCTTGATCGGCCCCAACGGCTCGGGCAAGAGCACGATCTTCAACATGCTCTCCGGCACCCTGGCGCCGACATCCGGCTCGATCCTGTTCGGCGGCGCCGAGATCGCAGGCCTAGCGCCGCACCGGATCATCAACAGCGGCATCGGCCGTACCTTCCAGATTCCGCGGCCGTTCCGACGCCTGACAATCTTCGAGAATGTCGCACTGGCCGGCTTCTACGGCCAGGGCCGCCACAGTCGTGCCAGGGCGGAGGAGGCGGCCGAGCGGTCACTTGCGATGGTGGGCTTGCCGACCGATCGCCATGCCAGCGTCGATGGCCTGGGCGCAGCCGGCCTGAAGAAGCTCGAACTTGCGAAGGCGCTCGCGACCGCGCCAAAACTGCTGCTTGCGGACGAGAGCCTCGGCGGTCTCGACGAGACCGAGATGGACCAGGCGGCGGACATGCTGCGCAACATCCGCGACGAGCTCGGCATCACCATCATCTGGGTCGAGCACATCATGGGCGTGCTGATGCGCGTCGTCGACCGCGTGATGGTGCTCGATCACGGCGAGAAGATCTCGGAAGGCTTGCCGAGCGCGGTTGCCGGCGACCCGCGCGTCATCGAGGTCTATCTCGGCACCGATGCCGAGACCACGCAGGCCGCGGCGGCGGAAGCGCGCCGCCGCTCGGGAGGCTAGACGATGCTGGAGCTTCGTTCGGTCAGCGCGGGTTACGGCACGTTCCAGGCGCTGTTCGACGTCAATCTCGACGTGAAGGCGGGCGAGGCCGTCGGCGTCATCGGTCCGAACGGCGCCGGCAAGACCACGCTGATGCGCGTCATCTCCGGCCTGATCCGTCCCACGCGCGGGTCGATCAGGATGGAGGGCGTCGATGTCGTGGCGACGCCGCCGCACAAGATCGTCAGCCTCGGGATCGCCCATGTGCCGGAGAACCGGCGGCTGTTTCCGCAGCTCACGGTCGACGACAATCTCAAGATGGGCGCCTTCATGAAGGAGGCGCGCGGCCACTATGCCGAGCGGCTGGATGTCGTGTTCGACCTGTTTCCGCGCCTGAAGGAACGCCGCCACCAGATGGCCGGCACCATGTCCGGCGGCGAGCAGCAGATGTGCGCGATCGGCCGCGCGCTGATGTCGAATCCAAAACTCCTGCTGCTCGACGAGCCGTCGGCGGGGCTGGCGCCGGTCGTGGTGCAGCAGGTGTTCGAGCTGGTGAAGCGAATCCGCGCCCGCGGCCTGACGGTGCTGATCGTCGAGCAGAACGTGCAGCAGGTGCTAAAAGTGGTTGATCGCGCTTATCTGATCGAGGCGGGCACGATCCGGGCGTCCGGCACCTCGGCCGAGATGCTGGCGAGTGACACGGTCAAGGAAGCGTATCTCGGGGTATGAGGTTCATGCAGGCATGCAAGCTTTTTTGGGCATTTTCGACATCTATCTGCTGGAGGCCGTGATCAACGGCATCCTGCTCGGCGGCGTGCTGGCACTGCTCGCGCTCGGGCTCAACTTGATCTTTGGCGTCATCGACGTGACCTGGATCTGCTACGCAGAGCTGGTGATGATCGGCATGTACGCCATGTATTTCATCGTGCAGTACTACGGCCTCAGCTACTTCATCGCAGCGCCGTTCACCATTTTGCTCGTCGCGATCCTCGGCGCTGCGCTGCACTACCTCGTGATCGCGCCGCTGCTCACCGCGCCGCCGATCAACCAGCTGCTTGCGACAGGCGGGGTGCTGTTCGTGCTCCAGAGCTTTGCCACCGTCGCCTTCGGCATCGACTTCCGCAATCTCGGCATCCGCCTGCCGGTGCTCGCCTTCGGCGACATGAATTTCAGCTACGCGCGGCTGCTATCCTTTCTGGCCGCGCTGGTCGGCATGGTCGCAGTGTACCTGTTCATGACCCGCACCTTCACCGGCACCGCGATCCGCGCCATCTCCCAGGATCGGCAGATCATGGCGCTGATGGGCGTCGACACGAAGAGAATGTATCTCATCACCTCCGCGCTCGGCGGCGCGCTGGCTGGGCTCGCCGCTTGCCTGCTGGTGCTGCAATATGACGTGCATCCCTTCGTCGGCCTCTCCTTCGGACCGATCACCTTCCTGATCTGCGTGCTCGGGGGGCTCGGCAATTTCATCGGCGGCTTCATCGCCGCCTTTGTGTTCGCCGAGATCATATCGCTCGGCGGCCTGTTCTCCGACCTCGAATGGGGCTACGTGCTCGCCTTCGCCTTCTTCATCGTCATGATGTTCATCCGGCCCGCGGGCCTGCTTGCGAGGCGCCGATGATGGGGCAGGGGCGGCTTGCGGCATGGGCGGTGGGGCTGGCGGCGCTGGTCGCGCTGCCCTTCGTCTATCGCGATCCCTATCATCTGCACATCCTGGTGCTGATCCTGATCTGGTCGTTCGCCTACACGTCCTGGTCGATGATGGGACGGTTCGGTCTGGTCTCGCTCGGCCATGGCGGCTTCATGGGGATCGGCGCCTATGTCACCGCGCTGCTGTGGAATCATCTGGGCTGGTCGCCCTGGATCGGCATTCCAATCAGCATGGTTGCGGCGGGTGCGCTGGCGCTGATCGTCGGTTACCCCTGCTTCCGCTTCCGCATCACCGGACATTATTTCGTGCTGGTGACGCTGGCGCTGTCAGGCATCGTGCTCCAGGTCATCACGGCCACGCGCGACTATACCGGCGGCTCGCTCGGCTATACGCCAAATCGCGCCTCGGGCAACAAGCTGCTGGCGCTGCAATTCGACGACAAGACGACCTGGTATCTGATCGCGCTCGGGGTCTGGCTTTTCGGCATCGTGGTCTGGCACTGGGTCGACCGCAGCATGGCCCGCTACGCGCTCGAGGCGATCTCGGAGGACGAGGATGCCGCGGCCGCCGCCGGCGTCGATGTCACCGCGGAGAAGCTGAAAATCACGCTGCTCAGTGCGGTGATGACGGCGCTCGCCGGCGCAATCTACTGCCAGTACCAGATGTTCATCACCCCCGACACCGTCAGCGGCATCGCGGTGTCGCTCCAGATGGTGTTCGCGGCCATTGTCGGCGGCCTGTTCGTCTCGCTCGGCCCGACCTTTGGCGCTGTCATCACCATTCTGCTGGCGGAAACCCTGCGTATCGGCTTCGGCACCAAGGCGGTCGGCTGGGACAACCTCGTCTATGGCGTGCTGCTGGTCCTTTTCATCATATTCCTTCCCAAGGGCATCCTTGGTAGCCTGCTCGACCGATTGAAGCCGCAACGCAAGGTGCCCCGCGCTCATGAGCAAGAAGCCGTCCAAATCGCTCGCCCAGGAACTTGACAGCTACATCACGCCGTTCCGTTACGACGGATCGGGCAAGTTTCACCTCAAGGATTACAAGACCAACGAGAAGGGCGATCTCGACAAGGAGAAGGCGCAGGAGATTCTCGACGCCAACAAGAAGCGGATGATCGAGTTTCAGGAGAAGCTCTACGCGCAGGACCGCTGGTCGGTGCTGATCGTGCTCCAGGCCATGGACGCCGCCGGCAAGGATTCTGCGATCAAGGCGATCTTCGAGGGCATCAACCCGCAGGGCTGCGAGGTCCATGCTTTCAAGGCGCCGAGCACCAAGGAGCTCGATCACGATTTCCTCTGGCGCCACGCGATCGCGCTGCCCGAGCGCGGCCATATCGGCATCTTCAACCGCTCCCATTACGAGGAGTGCCTGGTCACGCGGGTGCATCCGGAGATTCTTGCCAAGCAGAAGCTGCCGCAAAGGCTCGTCACCAAGAACATCTGGAAGGAGCGGTTCGAGGACATCTCCGCCTTCGAGCGCCACCTCAGCCGCAACGGCACGGTGGTTCTGAAATTCTTCCTCAATCTATCCAAGGAGGAGCAGCGCGAGCGCTTCCTTGAGCGGCTCGAGGAACCGGCCAAGCAGTGGAAGTTCTCGATGGACGACATCAAGGAGCGCGCGCTRTGGCCGCGCTACCAGGCGGTCTATCAGGACATCGTCCGGCATACGGCAACGTCGCACGCGCCCTGGTATGTCGTGCCGGCCGACCACAAATGGTTCGCGCGCGTCGTGATCGGCTCGGCGATCGTCGCGGCGCTCGAAAAGCTGGACCTGCGCTTCCCCCGCGCCGACAAGGCCTCGCTTGGCGAATTCGACGAAGTGCGCAAGGCGCTGGAGCACGAGGGGAAGGGAGGCAGGAAGCCCGCAAAGTGACCGCCCGTGAGACCAGCAACCAGAAGAACGTCAACTTCGCGCTTCAGGGCGGCGGCGCGCACGGCGCCTTCGTCTGGGGCGTGCTGGACCACGTGCTCGAGGACGGCAGGCTCGCCATCGAGGCGATCAGCGCTACAAGCGCGGGCGCGATGAATGCGGTGGTGCTGGCCTCAGGCATGGCCATCGGCGGAGCCGAGGGGGCGCGGCAGAACCTGCATGCGTTCTGGTACGAGGTCTCGCGGATGGATCAGGTCTATGACCTGTTCTCGCCACTCAACCAGTTGATCCAGGCCCTCAAGCTGCCGCCGGAATATCACCCTGTCCATGCTTTCATCCACACGCTGACGCACACGGTGCCGCCGAACCTGCTCAACCCCCTCCACTTCAATCCGCTCCGGTCGTTGCTGCTACGCGTGGTCGATTTCGATCGGCTCAATTCATCGCCGGACGCACCGCAGCTATTTCTCAACGCCACGAATGTCCGTACCGGCAAGATCAAGGTGTTCCAGACGCCGCTGCTCAGCGCGGAGACCGTGCTCGCCTCGGCTTGTCTGCCGCCATATTTCCAGGCGGTCGAGATCGACGGCGAGCATTATTGGGATGGCGGCTATCTCGGAAATCCCGCGATCTTTCCGCTGATCTATCGAAAAGGTAGCCAAGACGTCATCATCGTGCAGGTGACCGCGATCCGGCGTGACGAACTGCCGGCGAGTGCCGCCGACGTTCTCCATCGCATCAACGAGATCAGCTTCAATTCGTCACTGATGCGTGAGATGCGCGCGATTGCCTTCGCGACCCGGCTGATCGATAATGGCGAGCTCGATCGCAACACGCACAGCCGCATGTTCATGCACTGGATTGGAAACGACCAATTGATGTCGCAGCTCGGAACGGCCACGCAGTTCCATCCCGAATGGAGCCTCTTGTGCCGCCTGCGTGACGAGGGGCGCGAGGCCGCGCGAATCTGGCTGACGCAAAACTTTGACTGGATCGGCAGCTCGTCGACGGTTGATTTGACTGAGATGTTTCTCTGATTTCGAGGTTGTCGTGTACAAGCCTGCTGTCGTCGTTTCCCTGTTCGCCGCGCTCTTGATCGCCGGTTCCGCGCGCGCCCAGACCTATGGGGGCGATGCGCCGGTCTGCCTGCACGTCTTCGGCGAGTTGGAGGGCGAGCGGATGGACTGCATTTTCTCCTCGTTCGCCCAGTGCCAGGCAAGCGCGCAGGGGCGTCCGGCGACATGTCTGACGAATCCGTATTTCGCGCAGGCGCCGTCGGCGAGGACAGGGCGGCGCGTTCGCTAGCGGCGATCCCTAGGGTGGGCAAAGCAAAGCGTGCCCACCAATCTTCATCCGGCGAGAGGTGGTGAGCACGGCGCAAGAGCGCCTTTGCCCACCCCACGATCTCAGCGCGAGCGAAGCTCGTCGCGTCTGAGCAAGCCGACCCTCAATACCCGCGGCCCCACCAGTAGCAGAAGCGCTCGATATTGGCGGGAAGGGCGGTCTCGTAATTCGCCCATTTCTCGTATTTCGGCAGCTTCACTTCCTTCATCGCGGTGTCGAAGCATTTGCCGGCATCGGCGGCCTTCTTCACCTCTGCGGACAGATCTTCCATGTAGGCGATGTCGTCCTCGACGTCCTTCTTGGTGCCGAAGCGCCCGCCGGCATAGGGATGGCCGGGGATCATCCGCTCCCAGTCGAGCGAGGCCAGCTTCTTTAGCGAGGCGATATACTCGATCGGCGAGGCGTTGTCGGGAATGTTGCGGAACTGCACGGACTCGATCGGCGCGAAGTCGACGACGAAGACGATCTTCTCCTTCGGCAGCCGCATCACCAGCGAATTGTCGGAATGGTTGCGGCCGACATAGTTCAGYTCGAGCGTGGTGCCGCCGAGCGTGATGCTCTTCTTGTCGTCGATCACCTGGTCCGGCATCACGACATCGGCGAGCAGCGAATTCTGCTTCTTTAGCTCGAGCAGGCGCTCCTTGGTCCGCCGGTGCGCAATGAAGGTGGCACCGAGATCCTTGAAGGGCTGGCCACCGGCGATGTGGTCGTAATGGTGGTGGCTGTAGATGACGTATTTGATCGGCTTGTCGGTGACGGCCTTGATGGCGTCGATATAGGGCTTTGCCGGACGCAAATATGAGATCGGGTCGGTCGCGATCACGCCCTGCGGCGTCACGACGAACATCGACTGATGACCGCCATAGCGGAAGACGTAAACGTTCTCGGTGCCGTCGACCTTCTTGGTCGAGGTCTGCGGCGGGGTCTGCGCGAAGGCTGATCCAGTCAGGAGGGCCGCAACAGCGGCGATGCAAAGTAATGCTTTCATGTCTTGCTTTCTGGAAATGGATGGAATGCGGAAGGCGAATGGACTCTCTGACACAAACGCGGCGGGAGGGAATTTATTCCCTGATCCACTGCGATCAATCTGTCGAGGTGGGAGGGAACACGGCCTCAAATGTGATACCGGCACCATTGATCCTGCTTGACAGTTTTATGTCACGGGAGGAGCATGCTGTTGGTCGCAAACAAGCGACGCGTCGTCCACCTCAAGAGCAAGGGGAGGTCTATGACACCACCTCCGCAGATCCAGCCGCGTTAAGTGCGATGGAGCTCGTTCGGACTATCGCATAGCGGCAGAAACCGCGAACGGCACGCCGGGTAAAGGTTTAGCGGGCTGCATCAGTGAGGCAAAGCCCCTACCTACCCGGCGCTGTATTTTGCATCACACCGATCGTGTCGGATGGCCGTGATGCGGCCGCCATGACAGGCGCTTTGACATCCTGCTTTCTCCTCCTCCTCGCCGTCATTCCGGGCCGACTCCCGGAATGACGGGAGGATTCTGTTGTGCGCATCGCACATCGATTGATGTCCGGCCGCGCGGAGCCGACGGTTCCCGTTCCTGCATTGCGGCAAATGCCAAGAGAATGTCGCCTCGTTGGCCAACTTCCGACACAGCGCCGGGGCGAATAGCGTCGATACGACATGACGCAGTGCTTCGGCGGCGACAGTCCCGACTCCGCCAGCGCATGCGCTTTTCCAGGGAATCCTCGTGTCGCACAAGCTTGCCCCGGCGTTCCTCGCCGCTCTCTTCATCGCGATCTCATCTCTTTCCACCGTTCGCGCCGAGCCGCCGGCCGCCAACAGGGCTGCCGCACTGTCGCCGGAGGAAGCCAAGCGGGCGCTGGAGACGCTCCAGGACGACAAAAAACGTGCGCAGATGATCGATACGCTGCGCGTGATCGCGAATGTGCCCGGTCAGCAGCAGCCCGTGCCCGCCGCGCCGGAGCAGAAATCGCCGATCCCGCTCTCGGCCGACGGCCTTGGCGCACAGCTCCTGCTCACGGTGTCGGAAGAGATCGGCGAGATCTCGCGCGAGATCGCCGACGTGGCGCGGACGCTGACGCATTTCCCCGCCTTCTATTACTGGATCGTACGGACCGCCAACGATCCCGTCGCCTACAACCTCCTGATCGAGATCGCGTGGAAGCTGGCGCTGGTGCTCGGCTGCGCCATTGCGGCGGAGTGGGTGATCTTCCGCGCGATCCGGCGGCCCGTTGCCTTCCTGGAAGGACGCGTCCCGCAAACCGCGCGCCTGCCGGCGCAGGTGCTGCCCATCGCCGATCCGTCGTCATCGGTCGCCGATGTCACGCCTGCGCCCGAACTGCACAAGCGCCGCAACAGTCTCGCACGTGTCTGGCAATTGCTGCTGCGGCTGCCCTTCGTGCTGGGGCGTCTCCTGCTCGAGCTGCTCCCCGTGTTCGTTTTCATCGGCGTCGCAACCGCATTGCTCGGCACGGAGATCGGCGATCCCGCAACCGTCCGCCTCGTGATCCTGGCCGTCGTCAATGCCTATGCCTTCTCGCGCGGGCTCATCTGCGTCGTCCGCGCGCTGGCGGGGCCGTTTGGCCTCGTTCCGGTTCGGGCAGAAACCGCGGCCTATATCGAGATCTGGGCGCGGCGCATCGTCGGCGTCGGCGTCTCCGGCATCGCCTTCGCCAATGTGGCGCTGCTGCTCGGCCTGCATCGTGCCGGCTATKCCGCGCTGCTGCGCATGGTGTTGCTGGTCGTGCATCTCTTCGTCGTCGTCATCATCCTGCAATGCCGCCGCCAGGTCGCCGAAGCCATCCGCGCGCCGGCGGAGCGGCAGGGGATCGCGGCGCGCCTGCGCAACCGCATTGCCGGCGGCTGGCACTATCTCGCCATCGCGCTCGACCTCGCGCTGTGGGCGGTGTGGGCGCTCAACATCCGCAACGGCTATTCGCTGCTGCTGCAATATTTCGTCGGCACCGTCGTGGTGGCGCTGATCACGCGCGTCGCCATCATGGTGACGCTGAGCCTGATCGACCGCGGCTTCCGCATCAAGCCGGAGATCCTCCAGCGCTTTCCGGGCCTCGAGATCCGCGCCAACCGCTATCTGCCGCTGTTGCGCAAGATCGTATCCAGCGTGATCGCGTTCATCGGCTTCGTGGCCGTGCTTGAAGTCTGGGGCGTCGACGCCATCGTCTGGTTCTATGGAGGCCAGATCGGCGGCCGGCTGATTTCGGCGGTGGCGACCATCGGCATCGCCGTGCTCATTGCTGCCGCCATCTGGGAAGCCAGCAACGCGCTGCTGGACCGCCAGATCAATACGCTGTCACGCGACGGGCACTACGCCCGCGCGGCGCGCCTGCGCACCTTCCAGCCGATGCTGCGAACGGCGCTGCTCTGCCTGATCGCCACCGTCGTCGGCCTTACCGCGCTGAGCGAGATCGGCGTCAATGTCGCGCCGCTGCTGGCCGGCGCCGGCATCGTTGGCATCGCCATCGGCTTCGGCTCGCAGAAGCTGGTGCAGGATCTCATCACCGGCCTGTTCCTGCTGCTGGAGAACACGGTCCAGGTCGGCGATAACGTCAGCGTCTCCGGCCTCTCCGGCGTGGTCGAGAACGTCTCGATCCGCACCATTCGTCTGCGCGCCGGCGACGGCGCGGTGCACATCGTGCCGTTCAGCGCGGTCACGACCATCACCAATGCCAGCCGCGGCGCCGGCAATGCGTCCGTCAGCGTCAATGTCGCCTACAAGGAAGACACCGACCGCGCCGGCCAGATTCTCAAGGACATCGTCGAGGAGATGCGCCGCGAGCCGGAGTTTCGCGCGGCAATTCGCGGCGACCTCGAACTGTGGGGCATCGACAAGGTCGATGGTGCCATGGTGTCGATCGTCGGCCAGATCCGCTGCACGGAGGCCGGCCGCTGGCCGGTCCAGCGCGAATTCAACCGCCGCATGAAGCTGCGCTTCCAGCAGAACGGCATCGAGGTCGCATCCCCGGTCCAGACCATCCTGATGCAGATCGCGCCGCCGGCTGATGGCGCCGCCAATCTGGCCCCGCGGCGGGCGGCTGGTTAGCGCTCGGCATAATTTCCAGCTTGCCTCTGCCCGCCCGGCAGCGTTCACTCCGGCCCCAGCCCGCTGACAACATGCGGGCGATGAAAAAGGGTGGATGGAATGCAGGGGCTGTGGGCCGGACTACGCGGTCATGTGATCGTCATTTGCGCATTGATCGGATCCGCGGCGTGGGCCGGACCGGCGGGCGCTCAGCCGTTCCCGTCGCGCCCCATCACCCTCGTGGTGCCGTTCGCGGCGGGCGGCCCGACCGACACGCTGGCGCGGATCCTGTCCGAGCGGATCGCCGCTCAACTGCACACGACCGTCGTGGTCGAGAACGTGGCCGGTGCCTCCGGCAGCATTGCGGGCGCCCGCGTCGCGCGCGCGACGCCTGACGGCACGATGATCACGATCGGCCATTGGGGCACGCATGTGCTGAACGGCGCGATCTTCAAGCTGCCCTATGATGTGATCGCCGATTTCGAGCCGGTCGCGACGATCGCGATGGGAACGCAGCTGATCGTCGGCCGGAAATCGCTCGAGGCCAACAATCTGAAAGAGATGATTGCGTGGCTGAAGGCCAGCCCCGGCAAGGCGACTGCTGGCACAGCTGGTGCAGGCACGGGCGCGCACGTCGCAGGCGTCTTCTTCAAGGAGAAGACCGGGACCGATTTCCAGTTCGTGCCTTATCGCGGCGCCGGACCCGCCATGATCGATCTCGTCGCAGGCCAGATCGACATCATGTTCGATCAGGCCTCGAACTCGCTGCCGCAATACAAGAACGGCGCGATCAAGGCGTTCGCAGTGACGTCGCCGACGCGGCTCGCGTCCGCGCCTGATATCCCGACCGTCGACGAGGCGGGCCTGCCCGGTCTCTACATCTCCTACTGGCACGGCATCTGGGCACCGAAGAACACGCCGAAGGAGATCGTCACAAAGCTCAACGCGGCCATCGTCGCGGTGCTTGCCGATCCCGTTGTCAAGCAGCGTTTCGCCGAATTGGGGCAGGAGATTCCGCCTGCCGACCAGCAATCGCCTTCGGCGCTCGGCGCATTCCAGAAGGCAGAGACCGAGAAATGGTGGCCGATCGTGAAGGCCGCGGACATCAAGCCCGAGTAGTCCAGCTGCGTTAACCTCCTCTCGCGCGCAAATGCCCGCTTTTCGCGAAATCTCGCTGCGGTGCGAGATCACAATCGAGCCTTGAGTCTCTACGTCCTTGATCTCAGGTGAGCGCTGGCCGACAATGCTTGCCCTTCAATAAGAAACTTCCTGGGGGAATTCGTGAATAGACCTGCTCGGGTCAGCGCCCATTCGACATCATCCGACCCCGCTCACGGCATGACGCTGCTGCGCGATCCCTTGCTCAACAAGGGCACCGCCTTCACGGAAGCGGAGCGCGACGCGCTCGGCCTTCGCGGCCTGCTGCCGCCCTGCGTGCTGACGATGGAGACGCAGGTCGAGCGCGTGCTTACCAATCTGCGCACGCTGCCGACGGACCTTGAAAAATACGTCGCGCTGAATGCGCTGCATGACCGCAACGAGGCGCTGTTCTTCCGCGTCGTCGTCGACAATATCGACGAGATCCAGCCGATCATCTACACCCCGACGGTCGGGCTCGCCTGCCAGAAATACGGCCTGATCTTCCAGCGGCCGCGTGGCATGTTCATCTCATCGCGCGATCGCGGCCAGATCGCCGAGATCCTGAAGAACTGGCCCTATCCGGCCAAGCTGATCGTCGTGACCGATGGCGAACGCATCCTTGGGCTGGGCGATCTCGGCGCCAATGGCATGGGCATCCCGGTCGGAAAGCTCTCGCTCTATTCCGCCTGCGCCGGCGTGCATCCCGAGCATTGCCTGCCGATCGTGCTCGACGTCGGCACCAACAACGAAGAGCTCTTGAACGATCCCTATTATCTTGGACTGCGCGAGCGGCGGCTCACCGGCGAGGCCTATGATAGCTTCGTTGACGAGTTCATGCAGGCCGCGCGAAAGACGTTTCCGGGCGTGCTGATCCAGTTCGAGGATTTCGCCAATCACTCGGYGTTCAAGCTGCTGCACAAATATCGGGACGAGGCCTGCGTCTTCAACGACGACATCCAGGGCACCGCGGCCGTGGCACTCGCCGGCCTGTTCTCGGCGCTGCGCGTCAATGGCGGCAAGCTCAGGGATCAGCGCATCCTATTCCTCGGTGCAGGCGAGGCGGCAACCGGCATCGCCGATCTCGTCGTCTCCGCCATGATGACGGAGGGAATTTCCGAGGCGGAAGCTCTCCGGCGCAACTGGCTGGTGGATTCCCGCGGCCTCGTCGTCGGCGGCCGTGACGGCCTCTCGGGCCATAAGCTGCGCTATGCCCATGCCGGCCAGGCGCCGATCGCCGATTTCCTCACCGCGATCAAGACGCTGAAGCCGACGGCGATCATCGGTGTGGCCGCGGTCGGCGGCGCCTTCACGCCCGAGGTGCTCAAGGCGATGGCCACGCTCAACGAGCAGCCGATCGTGTTCGCGCTCTCCAACCCGACCTCGAAGGCCGAATGCTCGGCCGAGGATGCCTACCGCTATACCGAGGGCCGCGCACTGTTCGCCTGTGGCAGTCCCTATGATCCGGTGACGCTCAACGGCCGCACCTTCGTGCCGCGCCAGGGCAACAACTCCTACATCTTCCCCGGCGTCGGCCTCGGCGTCATCGCCAGCCGCTCGCGCCTGGTGACGGACGAGATGTTCATGGCGGCCGCCCATACGCTCGCCGATTGCGTCGGCAAGGAGGACCTCGCGCAGGGCAGCCTCTATCCGGCACTCCCTCGCATTCGCGAGGTCTCGGCCCGCATCGCCGTTGCGGTGGCAGACGTCGCCTACCAGCGCGGTCTCGCCGACGGACTCGCACCCAACGACGTGAAGGGCCTGGTCCAGTCCCAGATGTACGAGCCGCAGTACTGACTGCCTCCACATCGTCATGGCCGGGCTTGTCCCGGCCATCCACGCTTTGCCGCGCGGGACGAAGAACGTGGATGCCCGGGACAAGCCCGGGCATGACGGCATAGCAACACCATTTCAGGTGGAATCGCCGTTGCGCGGCGCGGCCGCATATGCGACGATCTGTAGCGTTACAAGAAAACTCAATCCGCAAGGTCAGATGCCATGGACGATCGTTTGCCCGAACTGGGCGACCTCGAGCACGAGGTCATGCAATTGGTTTGGGCCCATGGTCCCGTTACGGCCGAGGTCGTGCGCGAGCGGCTGTCGCGGCGTCTGAAGGAATCCACGGTCCGCACGGTGCTGCGCCGGCTGGAAGAAAAGGGCTATGCTCGGCACACCGTGGACGGACGCACCTATGTCTATCACGCTGCAGAAGAGCGCGCGCGGGTCGCGGCCAAGGCGGTGCAGCGTATCGTCGACTGGTTCTGCAACGGCTCGATGGAGGAAGTCCTCGTCGGCATGGTGGACAATGCGATGCTCGACCAGCAGCAGCTGCGTACACTGGCCGACCAGGTGGCCAAGGCGAAGAAGGCGAGGGGAGTGAAGAAAGAATGATCGCAACTCTGGCTGAGGCGGCGCTACGCTCCTTCGTGCTGGGAGGCGTCGTCTGGTTCGGTCTCAACCTGTTTCGCGTGCGCAATCCGCACGTCCACATGACGGCGTGGGTCGTCGTGCTGCTGGCATCGCTGGCGATGCCCTTCGTGATGCATTGGCCGACGCTGACGATCACCCGGATGCCTCTGCCGGTATCCGTACCGGATGATTTCCTGCCGGCCGACGTCTCGATGCCGGAGGCCCTGCAACCCGCGCTGCCGATTCCGCCGGGCGCTGCTGTCGTGGCGCCGGCAAAAGCTGCTGTATCGATCAATTGGTGGCTGGTCGCCACCATCGTCTATGCCGGCGTCGCCGGCGCGTTGCTGCTGCGGCTGGCCATCGGTCTCTGCCTGACCTGGCGTCTGGCACGCGCGGCAAGGCCGATGAGCGGCCCGCAGCTGATCGACGCCGACGTGCGCGTCAGCCGCGAGGTCGGCGGTCCCGTCACGTTCGGCTCGACCATTCTGGTGCCGCCGCAGTTCTCCGGCTGGGATGCGAAGAAGCGCCTCGCGGTGCTTGCGCATGAGGGCGCGCACGTCGCCAATCGCGATTTCTATGTCCTGCTGCTCGCCTCGCTCAACCGTGCAGTGTTCTGGTTCAGTCCGTTCTCGTGGTGGCAGCTCGCGCGCCTTGCCGAGCTCGCCGAGATTATCAGCGACGCCGAGGCGATCGAAGTCATCGACGACCGGTGGTCCTATGCCGAAATCCTGCTCGATGTCGCAACCAGCGTAAATCCGCGGCCGGTGGAGCTCGCGATGGCGCGGGTATCGACCGTGCGCGCCCGCGTCGAGCGCATCATCGCGGCCGCCGCCATGCCCGTCGCGGTCGGCTGGCGCAAGCGGCTGTGGATCGCGGCCGCGATCATTCCGGCTGTGATCGTGTCCGCCGGCATGATCGCCTATCGCACCCCGGATCCCGTGCCCGTCGCCGCGGATACCGGCGAGGTGCCGGCAGAGCATTACCGCCCCTTCGTCAATTTCTACGCCATGGGTCCTGCCTCGGTGTTCGCCATCTTCCGCGAGGGCGACGACCTCTACGGCCAGCTCACCGGACAGCGCAGGCTGCGCCTGACGGTTGGCAGTGACGGCACCGCGGCCTATGCGGCCTCGTCCGGCGAGATCACGTTCCCGCTCGATGCGGAGCGCCGCTCCTCCGAGCTGACGCTGCGCATGAACGGCCGCGATATCCGCGCGGTTCGCGTCGCCGAGATGCCGACGGCGGCCGTCGATCCTGCATCGCTCGATCAATATGTCGGCTGGTACAGGATCGCGCCGAACCGCGTGCTCACCCTGCGGCGTGACGGCGATCGTCTCTGGTTGCGTGAGACGGGGCAGGGCGCAACGCAGGTCCTCGCCGAGGGCGCTGACGCCTTCTCCTTCCGCGGCGACCATCTCTTGATCTTCCTGCGCGACGAGCAGTCGAAGGTTGCACGCGTGCTGGTGCAGAGCGCGATGTTCGGCGCTCGCCTCGCGCCTCGCGTCGATGCAGCGGTGGCCCAGGCGGTCGAGGCGGATTTCACGCGCCGCCTTGCGGAAGTTCCTGACAGGTTCAGGGAGCAGGTCCCGGTCGCCGGCGGCAAGGAGATGATCTTGCGCGGGATTGAAGACTTACGCCGCGGCACGCCGAACTACGAACGCATGAGCGCGCCGCTCGCAGCCAAGGTCCACCGGCAGCTCGATGAAATGCGGGGGACGTTCCAGGCGCTCGGTGCGGTGGAATCGCTCTTCTTCCGTGGCGTCGGCCCCGGCGGCTACGACATCTATGGCGCGAAGTTCGAGAACGGCACGGCCGAATTCCGCCTGATGCTCGAGCCCGACGGCAAGGCCGGCGACGTGCTGTTCCGRGCCGACGGCAATGACGAACTCGGCGGCATCGTCTCCTGTTCGGAGGAGGCGAGCGTGCGCGGCCGCGCCGGCACCTCGCCGATCAGGATCATGGTCTACAACGAGATGGGCGAGGACCTTCAGGTCTTCAATCTCGACGCTAGCGGCAATCGCAGGATGCAGAGCGTCGTCAGGCCCAACGCGACCTGGGCCTCCACGACCACCGTGAACAATCCCTGGATGATCGCCGACAAGTCGGGGCGCTGCCTTGAGGTTCTGGTGCCGGGCCGGCAGACGCGCTTCCACAACGTCGAGGCGTCAAACCTCGGTGCGCGTCCCGGCCGCGCCGCGCGCCGCGCCGTTCCGATCGCCAATGGTGAGGAGATGCTGCGCCGCTACATCGATAGTGTCGGCAAGGGCCAGCCGGACTACGAGCATATGACGTCGGAAGTGGCGGACATCACGCGCCAGCAGCTTCCGTTCGATCAGGCGATCCTGGCGCGGCTCGGCGCGTTGCGTGCGGTCTCCTTCCGCGGTGTCACGGCGCTCGACAGCGACATCTATGTCGCGCAGTTCGCCAACGGCTCGGCGGAATGGCGCATCGGCGTCAGGAACGGCACGATCACGAAGATCGCGCTCGGACCCAATTTCTAACGGTTCACATCTGCCGCAGGAGTGCCTGTTCAGATTTGTTGTGCTTCTGCGGAGACTGCGGAATGAGACTCGTCGCATCGATGTGGGCGATTCCCGTTGTGCTTTGCCTGTCGGGGACGGCGTTCGCCGATGACCTCGCGACGCCGGGCGATGCGAAAAGCCTGGGGTTCTCGGCCGCGCGTTTGGCGCGGATCGCGCCGTGGTATCAGGCGCGCTTCGATTCTTTCTCGCCGTCGGACGGCCTTCTCCCCGGTGCCGTCGTCGCAATCGCGAAGGGCGGCAAGCTCGCCTATTTGCAGGCCATCGGATTTCAGGACCGCGCCAAGACCGTCCCGATGAAGACGAATTCCATCTTCTGGATCGCCTCGATGTCCAAGCCGGTGGCCAGTGTCGCCGCCATGATTCTGGTGGATGAGGCCAAGCTCGACCTCGACGCGCCCGTCTCGCAATATCTGCCGGAGCTTGCGAACATGCGGGTCGCTTTCCAGAAGGCGGACCCGGCGACAGGCGAAATGGAGTACGGGCTCGGTCTGCCAAAACCAGCAAAACGTGCGATGACGGTTCGCGATCTGTTGCGCCATACGTCTGGCCTGATCTATCCGGAGCTCGATTTTGCCTACCCGGAACCGGGCCTTGCCGACGCAAGCGCCGACTTCGGGATCCGGACGATCCATGGGCTCTACGGCTTGAGGGCCGTGCGGAGACGCGACACGACGTTGGCGGAATTCGTGTCGAGCCTGGCCCGCCTGCCGCTCGCGCACGAGCCCGGCGAGGTCCATGAATATGGCTGGAGCGCCGAAGTGCTGAGCCGGGTCGTTGAAGTGGCGTCCGGTCAGCCCTTCGATCAGTTCCTGGAGAGCCGCATCTTTGGGCCGCTGCATATGGTCGACACCGGCTTCTTTGTACCGAAGGAGAAGCTCGATCGGCTGGTCGATTCTCCCATGCCGGAACGGCCGCCGATCTGGGATGTCACGACGCCGCCAAAGTTGTTTTCCGGCGACGGCGGACTCGTATCGACCGCGCCCGACTATCTCCGCTTTTGCCAGATGCTGCTCAATGGCGGCGAGCTCGATGGCGTGCGCGTGCTCAGCCCGCATGCGGTGAAGCAGATGACGACGAACGCACTGCCATCGGGTGTCACCATCTTCGGAGGTGACGAGGTTGGCGCCCGCGCGGGAACAACCTTCGGGCTTGGCTTCGCCATCCGCGCCGATCCGGTCCAAAGCTGGATCCCGGGAGCGGTCGGGAGCTTTTCCTGGGCTGGACATTGGAGCACGTATTTCTGGATCGATCCGGCGGAGCAATTGATCGGCGTACAGATGGTCCAGGCGACGCCCGGCAGCAAAGCGCGCCAGGCGGTGCTGTATTCGGGGATCAATCACCTCGTCTATGGCGCATTRACAATTCCCGAGTCGACCGCCGTCCCGCCGGCTGAGCCGGTGACCCTGAGCCCGGGATTGCTCGCCGATTATGCCGGAACCTATGACTTCGGCGCCACGGTGAGCTCGCGTGACAGGCAGGGCCTGGCCGATGGCAAGACCGGATGGCTTGGAATCGGGAATTTCGTCGCCATGGAGCAGGAGGGGCTGAGGATCAACAAGCCGAACCCTGGCGGCGGCCCCGCAACCAAGGTCGGTGTGACGGCGGGTGACCTCATCACTGAAATTGACGGCGCGCCGCTGAGAGGCCTCGCGCTCGCCGATGTCCTGGCCAAGCTGCGAGGGCCAGCCAACTCGACGATCAAGATGAAGCTCGTCCATAAGGGGCAAGACGGCGTGAACGACCTCAGTGTCGTGAGAGCCGACCGCCGTGTCAATTCGGTCCGGCTTCAGGTTCGCGTCGCGGAAGGCAAGCTCGTCGCGGAAGCGACGGGGGTCTGGCCGGTCCTCGAATTCGAGAAGGGCAAGGCGACCCCGTTCGTGGCGACATCAAGCAACGAATTCACCGCAGCCGACGAAGATCGTACCCGGATCGCTTTCGTCAGGGACGCCGCGGGCAAAGTCTCTGGGCTCATCTTGAATCCTGGGCCTTGGGAGCAGCACGCGGCGAAGATCGCGCTCGGGCCGAATTTCTAGGCCTCTCACGCGCGTCCGCCGGGCAGCGGATGCGCGCTTGTTCTACCGAGATAGTGCAGCGGCGTTTTCAATCCCGGCTTGCGCAAGCCGATCTCTAGTGTTACGGTCTGTAGCATTACGGTTCGTAGTCCGCACGCGGCAACATCGCGCTGCCGTCGGGTGGCTCGGAGAATTGGGCGTTCGCCATGAGCAATTCTGCAAAGGCTGAAGCGGTGCTGGCGCTTCATCGGTTCGGGATGGGGCCGCGACCGGGATCACTTGCGGCTGTCGGGACCGACCCGCGCGGCGCGTTGATCGCAGAGCTCGATCGGCCGCTCGCATTGAGCGCCGCCGCCAGCCTTCCCACCAGTGCGAAGGCCTATCGCACAGTGGCCGATGCCAATGCACGGCGAGCCGCGCGCGCCAAGCAGGCGCAGCAACAGGCCAAGAAGCAGCAGGTGGCCGCGGTGCCAACTGCTCCGGGTGACCAGGCTCAGGCTCAGGCGCAGACCGAGGGGCAAGCGCCAGCGCAGGGCCAGGCGAAGGATGCTGCCGAGATGGCGGCCAAGCAGGCGGCCGACGCCGTTCCCGATCCCGGCCGTCCGATCTACTTGCAGGAAGCCAAGCTGCGCATCGAAGCCGCGCTCGCCGCCGACATCGGCTTCGCCGAGCGGCTGGTGTGGTTCTGGTCCAATCATTTCTGCATCTCGGCCTACAAGATCCAGAGCATGTCGGGTGCTTACGAGCGCGAGGCCATTCGCGCAAATGCGCTCGGCCACTTCGTCGATCTTCTGCTGGCGGTCGAAGGCCACCCGGCGATGCTGTTCTATCTCGACAATCTGGGCTCGATGGGCGCGAACTCGATCGCCGGCATCAACCGCAGCCGCGGCCTCAACGAAAACATTGCGCGTGAGATCATGGAATTGCACACGCTGGGTGTGCGGACCGGCTACACCCAGGACGACGTGATCAGCTTCGCCAATGTGTTGACGGGATGGACGCTTGTTCCGCCCGGAGACAATCCCGAGCACGGCGGCGAATTCACCTTCAATCCGCGGCTGCACGAGCCCGGCGGGCAGACCGTGCTCGGCAAGCGCTACGAACAGGAGGATGCCGAGCAGGGCCGCGCCGTGCTGCGCGACCTCGCTGCGCATCCGGCGACCGCGACCCATGTCGCAACCAAGCTCGTACGGCATTTCGTGGCCGACGAGCCGCCTCCGCCACTCGTCGAACAAATGGCGAAGACGTTCCGCGACACCGAGGGCGATCTCAAGCAGGTCGCGATCACGATGGTCTCGTCGGACGACGCGTGGCGCGGGTCGCCGTCAAAACTGAAGCGTCCGAGCGAATGGGGCGTTGGCATGGTGCGCGCGACCGGGATTACGGTCGTCGACCCCACGCGTTTCACGGCGGGCCAGGAGCTGCTCGGCGAAGGGCTGTGGCGGCCGTCGGCGCCCAAGGGCTATCCGGATGACGAGGCAAGCTGGATCGACGGCATTGGCCGGCGGCTCGACATCGCCAACAATTTTGCCGAGCGCGTGGCGGCCACTGCTGATCCGCAGGGGATCATCGAGGACGTCTTCGCATCGCAGATCGCGCCCGAAGTGAAGCAGGCGGTCGGCCGCGCCGAGAGCCGCCAGCAGGCGCTGGCGCTGCTGTTCATGTCGGCAGATTTTCAGAGGAGGTGAGCATGGGCTTCGTCAATCATTTGCCCACGCGGCGCGAGCTTCTGGTCGGCTCCGGTGCGCTGTTCGCGTGGAGCCAGATGCCGCGGATCGCACGTGCCGAAGGGCGCGATCCGCGCCTTCTCGTCGTCGTCCTGCGTGGCGCGCTCGACGGTCTCGGTGCGGTCGCGCCGGTCGGCGATCCCGACTGGGTCGGCTTGCGCGGCGATCGCGCGCTGGTGCTGGACGGCAAGCCGCCGGCATTGCCGCTCGATTCCTTCTTCGCGCTCAACCCGGCGATGCCGAACCTGCACCGGCTCTACAAGACCGGCAAGGCCGCAATCGTCCATGCTGCCGCGACGCCCTATCGCGAGCGCTCGCATTTCGATGGCCAGGACGTGCTGGAGAGCGGGTTCACCAAGCCCGGTGCCACCGCATCGGGATGGCTCAACCGCGCGCTGCTCGCGATGGAGTCGGGTGGGCGCGTCGATCCGCGCGGCAGCCGTGCGCTCGGCATCGGCTCGGTGACGCCGCTGGTGGTGCGCGGCTCGGCGCCCGTCATGACATGGGTGCCGCAAAAACTGTTACCGGCGAGCGAGGACACGCAGAACCGCCTGCTCGATCTCTACCAGCACACCGATCCGAAGCTTGCGACCGTGCTCCAGGCACGCATGAAGCTCGCCTCGCTCGGCGGCGCGCCCGGCACGGGCGATCCGATGTCGGACGATCCGACATTGATGCCGCCCGGCATCGCGCGCGTGCGCGCCTACTTCGCCGAAGCCGCCGGCACCGCCGCGCGCTATCTCGCCAAGCCCGACGGCCCGCGCGTCGGCGCCATGGGCTTCGTCGGCTGGGATACGCATATCGCCGAAGGCGCGGCGTTGGGCCAGCTCTACAATCTGCTCGGTGCGCTCGATGGCGCCTTTGCGGCGATCGAGACCAACATGGGCGAGGCGTGGCGGGAGACGGTCGTCGCCGTCGTCACCGAGTTCGGGCGCACCGCGCGTATCAATGGCACGCAGGGCACGGATCACGGCACCGGCACGGTCGCCTTCCTCATTGGCGGCGCGCTCGCCGGCGGCCGCGTGATCGCGGACTGGCCGGGACTGAAGTCCGCGCAACTGTTCGAGGATCGCGACCTCAAGCCGACCACCGATCTCCGCGCTGTGCTGAAGGGCCTGCTCAGGGACCATCTGCGCGTCGAGCAGAAGGTGCTGGCGGATGCGGTCTTCCCCGGCAGTGCTGACGTCAAGCCGATGGGCGGCCTCGTCGGCTGACGGCGCGGCCTGCGCAACCGGATCGGGTCCATGATGTGCACACTGACGCAACGGGAACTCGACTTTCTCGCCAGTCTGAAAACCGGCTGGCGGCGGCTCTATCGGCGCGAGCTGATGCGGCTCCTGAAGGGTGACACCGAGGCGAGCGACGCGCAGCTGGAGACGCGCCCGATCGTCTGGCGTGTTGTATCGGGTTAGTTTTTCGCGAGTCTGGCTCGACTTAGGACACGCCACTGTGGTGGAATCGCCACAGCCGGCGCGAAACGGTCGTGGCCCTAAGCCTGCTTTCCTTCAGCCAAGGTTCTGCCCTCATTGCCCGCCGAAACTCCGGGCAGTTCGGAGGGCGTACCATGTCTCGCATTGCACGTGCCGAAAGTGCCCGAATTTCCCTCGCAAGCTCATGCCGGTTGCTGCTCGCCATCGTCGGTGCCGCATCGCTCGCCGCCTGCGCACAATCGCCGGTCGGCCGCCAGAAGGCCGATCTTGGCACCAATCGGCAGGCTGCAGTCCAGCGGCCCCATAGGGTAGCGGCCTTGCATCCGCGTCCGATCAGCCGGGTACGCGTCCCCGACCGTGACGCAAAGCAAACCGCTTCGCACGGCGTTGCCAGCTTCTATTCGGACACGGAGACCGCGAGCGGCGAGAGGTTCGACAAGAACGAATTGACCGCGGCGCATCCCAGCCTGCCGTTCGGCACCAAGCTGCGCGTCACCGATGTCTCCTCAGGCCGCTTCGTGACCGTCAGGGTCAACGATCGCGGGCCCTATGTTCGTGGGCGCGTGGTCGACATCTCGCCGTCCGCGGCCGAGGCGCTCGGCATGGTCGACAAGGGCATCACCAATGTCCGGCTCGACGTGGTGCGATAGAGATTGATTGACTTGAGCCGCCCCGCTTAACCGAGTGTTAGTCGCCCTGGCGCACCATGAGTGCCCAAACAAGTCGGGGCTCCAATTTGGAGTCCTCGGGGGAGGCGGCGTTTGAACACGATCCAGTATCTCGAAGATCAGGCCGCGCGCGCCGAGCGGCTCGCCAAACGGATCACGGATACGCTGACGATCGAAAAGCTCCTGACCTTCGCCGGCGAACGCCGCCGCGAAATCGAGGTCATCGCCGGCAAGTATCGGCGCGCCTGATAAACCATGCACTGGACGCATTCGCCCTCGCTGCGAGGCGCGGAACTTCTGTTCGTCTCTGGCGTCAAGTCATTGATGAATGTGGAGGAGGAAGTCATGGGTTTTGGACGAGGTGCTTTGCTTTGGCTGCTTGGCGTGCCGCTGCCGATCGTTCTGCTGCTGGCATTGTTCTGGCACCACTAGAGCATGATCCAGAAAGCGTGACGTGTTTTTTCCGATAAGATCACGTATCAAACAATGATGTTGCCACACGAAAAGCGCCGCGGAAGCGGCGCTTTTTTTTGCCTGCGATTTGAGACGTATCAACGAGGACGAGGCGCGGTCAGCTATGGCTCTCGACGAAGTCGCTGAGATAGTCGGGAAGCCGGACGCCATCGATGTCGCAGCGCGCCTTGATCTCGCCGGCGATTTCGGTCGAGATGTCCTTCATCCAGTGTTCGAGCGTGTTGAACGAGATCACCTTGATCGGATCGTTGAAGCAGCCGGCGACGAGCTCGCCGATCGTCGCTTCAAGATCGCTTCGTTCGATGCGGATTTCAGTCGCCTTGTCGCGGCGATCAATCACCACGAACAGGGTCTGGTCTGCGCCATAGGGCACGACCGCGGATGGTACGCCGGCTTCAAGCATCTTGGGGCTCTCGTCTCGACTTCCGATCCCGGTTAACGGGAAAATCCGGTAGAAGGTTCCTGCCTCGTGAAAAGCTTGTCGCGCGCGTGCAGCTTCCGCGTCTGCACGCAATCAGAGAAATTCTCTCAACCGCGATAGCTCGATGACATGCTCGGGCGAGAGGATATCGGTGACCAGCGGCGGCTGCGCAATCGTGTGAATCTCATAGAGATGCCTGGTCGTGGCCGGCTTCTCCATGAAGGCCGATATGCACTGGTCGAGCGTACCTTCGCTCACCTGATAAGAATCCCTGTCCGGTCGGCGCTGGTTCGCAAGCGACGGCCATTTATGCAGGGTTGCAGGCGCTCCGAAATCGACCTTTGAATCCGCAACCACGTCTCCCATCGTCCCTCACGCAACAAAAATTGCCCCAACACGCGGATCTGCGTGCCGGGGCCCACACCTATCACTGCATCTTAATGCCAAGCGCTTAACGCAGCAGCCGGGAAAAGGTTCCCGGCCGCCTTGTCGCAAATCAGCTCGCGGCCGCCGCGATTCTGTGGCCCGGGCTGGCATGATCGTGGCTATCCTCATCGCCGCGGCTGACTTTCGGCGGAAGCCCGGCGAAGCGCCGCAGGGCTTCGGCCATCTGCACCCGACCCGCTACACCGGTGATCACCACGTCGACCATCGCAAAGGACGAGTGGAAATGGCCGCGCGCCCTGAGCTGCTCGACCGGGACGCCGGCGGCCGACATTGCCTCGGCATAGGCGATGCCCTCGTCGCGCAACGGGTCGAATTCGCAGGTGACGACCAAGGCCGGCGGCAGGCCGGCGACGTTGCCGCGCAGCGGCGAGACGCGCGGATCGGTGCGGTCGGCCGGTGAGCAGTAGAGGTCCCAGAACCAGTACATCAGCGAGCGCGTCAGGAAATAGCCGGTCGCATTGTCGTTGTAGGAGGGCCGGTCGAAGGTGCAGTCGGTGACCGGGCAGACCAGGAGCTGGCCGGCGATCTCAGGCCCGCCGCGATCGCGCGCAAGCTGGCAGGTGACGGCGGCGATGTTGCCGCCGGCGCTCCAGCCTGCGACCAGCACCGGGCCCGGCCTGCCGCCAAGCTCGGTCGCGTGCTCGGCGATCCAGCGCGTTGCCGCATAGCCGTCCTCGGCTGCGGTCGGGAAACGATGCTCGGGCGCGTGGCGATAGCCGACGCTGACGAACATCATGCCGGTCCGCCGCACCAGATCGCGGCAGAGCGGCTCGTCCGATTGCTCGTCGCCGAGCACCCAGCCGCCGCCGTGGAAATAGACCACGACCGGATGGGGCCCCGGCGTTGCCGGCTTGTAGATCCGGTAAGGCAGCGGGCCGTCCGCGCCGGGCAGCGTGCCGTCGACGATTTCGCCGATCGGCCGTCCCGCGGGCCGGCCCTTGTTGAACTCGTTGACGAAGGCGCGTGCGCCGAGCGCGCCCATCGACTCGATCGGCGGCAGGTTCAGCGATGCCAGCAGGTTCAGCACCAGCCGCACATCAGGCTGCAGGCATACCACCTCGCCGTCGTTGCATTGCGCGGCGCCGTTGGGGCCGGTCAGCTTGAAGCCGAGCATGCCGCGGGCCGTGACCTCGTCGCAAATGCTACGATAGGGGCCGACGCCGCCGGTATAAGGCATCAAGCCCTGCACCTTGCCGGGAACGTTAGCGCCCGTGTACCAGGTGTTGGCGAGCCGGTGCAGGGTCACCATCGAACAGTCCGTCATGTGCCGGCCCCAGCCGGCCTGCGCCGTCTCGGTCGGCTCGATCGTGGTGAAGCCGGCGTCGCGCAGCGCAGCGACGCGGTCGACGACCCAGTCGACATGCTGCTCGATCGACACCGCCATGTTCGACAGCACCGACGGGCTGCCGGGCCCGGTGATCATGAAGAAGTTGGGGAACCCTTCGACCGTGACCCCGAGATAGGTCTGCGGCCCCTGCGCCCAGACATCGGTCAGCGACTTGCCGCCGCGTCCGGTGATCGGATGCACGGCGCGGATCGCGCCGGTCATGGCGTCGAAGCCGGTCGCGAACACGATGACGTCGACATCGACGCTGCGCCTGGCCGTCGTGATGCTGTTCGCGGTGATCGCCTTGATCGGCTCCTGGCGCAGATTGACCAGCGTGACATTCGGCCGGTTGTAGGTCGCGTAGTAATTGGTATCGAGGCAGGGGCGCTTTGCGCCGAAGGGATGGTCGTGCGGCATCAGCGCCGCCGCCGTCTCCGGATCCTTCACGGCCGCGCCGATCTTCTCGCGGATCAGTTCGCCGATCAGCGCATTGCCGTCGAAGTCGACGCCCTGGTCGGCCCAGAGCTGGGTCAGGATGTGGACGAGGTCGCCGGCGGCCCAGGCGCGTTCGAACCGCTCACGACGCTCGGCATCGCTCAATTGCCAGCTCACGACGGTCTGCTGCGGATAGGGCACGCCGGTCATCGACTGTCGCGCCTGCTCGCGATAGGCCGCGCGGTCGCTCTGGAAAATATCCATGCGATCGGACGGCGAGGGGCCGTTATGCGCCGGCAGCGCGAAGTTTGGCGTGCGCTGGAATACGGTCAGATGCGCGGCCTGCTCGGCGATCAGCGGGATCGACTGGATGGCTGACGAGCCGGTGCCGATCACGGCGACGCGCTTGCCGGCGAGATCGACGCCGTCATGCGGCCAGCGCCCGGTGAAATAGACTTTGCCCTCAAAATCCTTGACGCCGTCGATCTCGGGCGGCTTCGGCGCGGAGAGGCAGCCTGTAGCCATGATGTAGTGGCGGCAGGAGACCGGCGTGCCGCTGCTCGTGGTGAGCTGCCAGCGCTCAGTCGCTTCATCCCACTTGGCTTCGGTGACCTTGGTCTTGAAGCGGATGTCGCGGCGCAGATCGTAGCGGTCGGCAACGAAGCCGAGATAGCGCAGGATCTCGGGCTGGGTCGCGTATTTCTCCGACCAGGTCCACGCGTTATCGAGCTCGGGATCGAAAGTGTAGCTGTAGTCGATGGTCTGGATATCGCAGCGGGCGCCGGGATAGCGGTTCCAGTACCAGGTGCCGCCGACATCGCCGGCTTCCTCGAGGGCGACCGCCGTGAGGCCGGACTTGCGCAGGCGATGGAGAAGATAAAGGCCGGCAAATCCGGCGCCAACCACGGCAACGTCGACCTGTTGGGTTGTTCCACTCGCCGCTTTGGACTCACGTGCGGCGACCATTGCGTCTGGCATGGTATTCCTCCCGTGTCTTTTGTTTTGCCGGCAGGCTATCGCCGCAGGCTTGGCTTGTCATCAGGACAGGTACAATCTTCGGTAGTTGTTTGCGGCACCATCGTGGCCGCGCGAAGGTTGCGGCGATACACGCACCGCGATGCACAACCGCCGGGATTGTCCGGGCTAATCAGACCACATCCTTCTGTGTATGCTTGCGGTTACAAGCCACGCGTACCAACCGGACGTCATGACAGAGTTGAGCGAGCGGACGAAAGCCAACATGGACGTCGTCCTAGAGCAGACGTGCCGCCAATTGCCGCACGGCGGCGATCACGACAGCCGCAGGTTCATCGCCGAACGCCTGATCGAGGCGGCGCAATCGGGCCATTCCACGCTTGGTGAGCTCGGCATCGTCGCACGCCGCGCGCTGGCGGAGATCGTCGCCAAGGGCGGTTAGCCGGCGCCGCCGAGCTTGCCTCATCGCGGGCCGCAGACGTAACCTGTCAGGGAACCTTTTGGCGCATCGAGATCCCCCAGGATGCGGCTGCAGTCTGCGCTCGTTGTGGCGTCTTCACTCCTCTGCTGGGACGGTGCTGCCGTCGCTCAGGCCGTCGGGCAGTTTCCGTTCGCGCTGACGCGTGAAGGACAGATGCTCGGCGCCGTCGAGGGCGAGGTGGCGTCGTTCAAGGGGCTGGCCTACGCGGCGGCTCCGGTCGGCGCACTGCGCTGGCGCCCACCGCAGGTAACGGCCGAGAACCCCGAGATGCGCACCGCCTATGAGTACGGCGCGCCATGTCTTCAGCCCTCGCTGCCTGATACGAGCGAGGACTGCCTCACGCTCAACGTATTCCGTCCCTTCGGGGTCGACGGCCCGCTGCCGGTGATGGTCTTCATCCATGACGGCGGCTTCGTCAGCGGCACCGCGAACGATCCGCTGTTCGACGGTGCAAAGCTCGCGCAATCCGGCCTCATCGTGGTCACCGTGAATTATCGTCTCGGCGCGCTCGGCTGGCTCGCTCATCCCGCGCTGTCGGAAGGTGGCTCCGGAAATTACGGCCTGATGGACCAGATCGCGGCGCTGCACTGGATGCACGACAACATCGCAGCCTTCGGCGGTGATCCGAACAATGTCACCTTGTTTGGCAGCGGCGCAGGCGCGACGTCGATCGCGCTGCTGATGCTGTGCGCGCCATCGCGCGACCTCTTCCAGAAAGCCATTCTGCAATCGCTGCCCGGCCGCGCGCGCCTGCGCCCGGTGCAGGAGGCGGAGGCCATGGGCCGGCAATTCGTGGCGGCGCTTGGGCAGGAGGCGGATTTGCGCGTCGCCGCGCCGGCGCGGCTGCTTGCGACCGAACAAAAACTGCTCGCCAAATCCGAGCGCAGCTTCGCGCCCGCGATGGATGGAATCCTGGTGCGCGAAGACGTGGCCGCGGGATTTGCGGCAGGGCATGAAAGCCGCATTCCACTCATGATCGGCTCGAATGACGACGAGACGCGTTTCGACGGCGAGCGGGAGATCAAGGAGACGCTGGCGTCCTCCGGCGAGAGCGGCGATGAGCTGCGCAAGCTCTACCCTGACATCGCCAGGCCATCGGAGCGCGCAGCCAAATTCTATACCGACAAGGTTTTCTCCGAGCCGGTCAGGCTGCTTGCCCGCCTCCATGCGGCAACCGGTGCGCCAACGTTTCGCTATCGCTTCGCTTACGTGACCGAGGCCCGGCGCACAAATCCCGACGAAGGGCACGGGCGCGAGTTGCAGTTCATCTTCGGCGCGGAAGGCGTGCCCGGCGCGGGACCGCTCACATGGGGGGATCGCGAGGTCGCGACCCGCATGCGCGGTTACTGGATCAACTTTGCGAAGACTGGCAATCCCAACGGCCCGGACCTGCCGCATTGGGACGCGGCCGCAGACCGCGATCGCCTGCTGCTGATCACGAACGATCGCATCGCGAGCGGCGACGACCCCTGGTCGGATCGCCTGGACCGGCTTGCAAGTGAGAGCAGAAAATGAGTTGGGCTTAGGCCGCGAGCTCGACGCGCGGCGCCGGGCTCAGCCGGTGTTCTTCCAGATGGTCCATCGCGCCGTCCTTCTCGACGGCGTAGAACTGCTGGCCGTCCTTGGACCTGTAGGCGGCGCGAACGACGCCACGGCGGCCCTTGTCACTGTTGACGACGTCCCCCAGCGCAAACTTCTTCATCTCACGTCTCGCTTGTCTTCAGGCCGACTCCTTCGGCCACGGCCGGATTGTGGGCGGCAAATCGTTAACGACTTGCTAACCATACCGGTTTGCCTATGCTCGCCGCCGTTCGCGCGGGCAGCTCGCACGCGCATGTTGTCAACGAGACGAGCCGGCATCCATGACGCGATTTCCAACCCTCTTCCTGTCGCATGGCGGCGGCCCCTGGCCCTTCATGGAGGACCGGCGGGTGCAATATGCCAAGACGGCCGCGGAGTTCGGCCGGCTGCCGCAGCTTCTCCCCGAGAAGCCCAAGGCCGTGCTCGTCATCACCGGCCATTGGGAGGCCGACGCCTTCACCGTGTCGACCTCGGCGCATCCGCCGATGGTGTACGACTATTACGGTTTCCCCGAGCATACCTATCACCTCAAATATCCGGCGCCGGGCAAGCCCGAGCTCGCTGCGGAGGTGAGGGCGCTGCTCGAGCACGCCGGCCTCGATTGCCGGGAGGATCCCAATCAGGGTTTCGATCACGGCACCTTCGTGCCGCTCGGCCTGATGTATCCGAACGCGGACATGCCGATCGTGCTGCTGTCGCTGAAGTCGAGCTACGATGCGGCCGAGCACATCAAGGTCGGACAGGCGATCGCATCGCTCCGCGACGAAGGCATCCTGATCGTCGGCAGCGGGCTCACCTATCACAACATGCGCGGCTTCAACCGGCCGGAGTCCAAGCCGGTCTCGTATGATTTCGAGGCCTATCTGAACGAGGCAATCAGCAACCCGGATGCGGCGCGCCGCAACGCGATGCTGGTCGACTGGGAGAACGCGCCGAGCGCGCGTCTCGCGCATCCCCGCGAGGACCATCTGCTGCCGCTGATGGTCGCGGCAGGTGCCGCCGGCAGCGACGCGGGCAAGCGCGTCTTCGTCGACGAGGTCGCGAGCGTCGCGATGGCGTCGTATGTGTTTGGATGAATCGTAGGGTGGATTAGCGCAGCGTAATCCACCATCGAGCCGCAATGAAGGTGGTGGGTTACGCTGGCGGACTGCGCTTCGCGCAGCCGCGGGCTAATCCACCCTACGGGGTTCCGACTAAAAATGTCGAAAACAACCCCATGCACAGTAGAACGGCCCAGCAAATAGAATGGCTTAGCAGAGTACTTTTGCCGGGCAGGATACGCGAGCGGTATTTCGACGGGTTTGACACGTCGGGCAAAACAGCGGCAAAATTCGATCATGGCACCGCTCTCGCTGAAGCACAGCGATTCACGGTATTTGCGAGGAGTCCGCTTTGGGTTCGTTGCGCCATTGAAGGTGCGAGTCTCCGCCGCGATCAGGCGGCAGCTGTGGTGTCCGAGGCACAGTTCTCCAACAACTGGCTTCCAATCGGGAGGCCGGTCGATTTTGTCTAGACGGACAGTGCTAGTGCCGGCTTACTCTTGATTGTCCGAGTCTGGAAATACTTCGGTTTCAGGATTATCGACGCCTCTGATGACGCTGCATGTCACGGTCAACGACGCTCAGACTGGCGCCCCCCGCTGTGACGTGAAGGCGGTCATCGCCGTCGTTGGACTTGCGATCGAGGCCAGAATAGCCGGCGCGCCAGCGATGATCGCTGAAGGTGACCGGACCGCCTTTGACTTGCGTGACGCCATCAGACATGGCGCGCGCGGCATTATAAGTTTCGGGGTGTGCGGCGGGCTAGACCCGAAGCTCCGACCAGGTAACATCGTCATCGCCTCGTCGGTATTTGCCGCGAAAGATGAAGCTTATCCAGCTGACCTCCCCTGGGCCGAGGAACTCATTCGGATGATCCCGGGTGCCAGCTACTCTGCGATAGCTGGTGTCGCTTCCCCGATGACAAGTCTTGAAGAGAGACGGGATTTCCATGGCATCACCGGGGCGGTTGCCGCCGATATGGAGTCGCAGATCGTCGCTCGAATTGCTTCCGAACTCAGAATTCCCTTTGCCGTCTGTCGTGTTGTTCTAAACCCCGCTCATCGAAAACTTCCGAGGGCAGCGCTCATAGATATCGGGCCAGCAGGTAAGCCTGAACTGCGCAAGATTGGACGTTCGCTTGTTCAAGACCCGGGGCAACTCCCTGGTCTTGGCCGGCTCGCCGTTGACTCCGTCATGGCGGTGATGGCTTTGCGCAGCGCCAAGCGACGGCTCGGAGCTCACTTTGGTTTCCCGCACCTGTGTTCACGAGACCGATTCCACCGGCGCGGCCAAAATATCCGCCAGCGCGTTCCAGGAAAACGTTGGCCGAGGCGCGCCCGCGTGGCACGAAGTCTGCTCGGCCGCTCGTCCGAAGCAGCCTCGTCGTCTCATAAATCGCCAGGCGAGCGGGTTCCAGTCGCGCCAAACCTGCTCGGCCCTTTGGGATAGCAAGCCCGAGACGATTTCCGGCGCAGGTCCGAAGACCTCAGGCAGTTTGCTCGACAAACTGTTGTCCGACAGAACGTCCCATCTCGAAAATCCGCCCATGATCGGAGATGAAATGGCGAACACCACGCGACCAATCCGCGCCTCCCGTGCCGGGAAAGAACACATTGGGCAAGGTTCGACGATTGAATACARGGTGCAATCCGACAAACGCTTTTGTTTTAGAATCTTCTGCGCCTCTGAAAGAGCCACGAGTTCCGCGTGTCGCGTCACGTCGCATTCCGATGAAACGTGGTTGGTCGCTTCCGCGATGACCTGTCCTCGAGACGCGATTACGGCGCCGAATGGCAGCTCTCCTTGCTTCACCCCTTGCCGAGCGAGTTCGAGGCACCTTTCCATCATTCGCAGATCTTGGACGTCAACTTCTGATCTACTCATAGGCGCCCCCTTGGGAACGCGAGATCGGTGTTGAGAATGCGTATGTCGCCGCCCCTTCATATTACGGCGGCGTCGTAGCGACGAAGAATGTTTCCGGCGCCGCTACGGAGGCGGCTCCTGCGGCCTGRCATATTGGCAATTAAGCAGCGGGCTACAAACAGTCTGACTTGATCTGGATCAAGGACCGTTACCTTTCAGGTACCGCACGGACCACACGATGATCGATTGTCTATGTCCGCTCCGGGGCCCCTCGAAAACAGACATCCCGGATTTTATGGGTACACGCGCCAATCCGTCCTACGTAGCTTCAACCTCACCCATACCTCAGCTTCATGAACAGGATACCGCCGGCGAGCACCATGGTGATGGCGTTGGCCGCGACCAGCGGGGCGTCGCCAGAGAGCAGGCCGTAGATGAGCCAGAGCGCCAGGCCCAGCACCATGACCAGGAACATGCCGAGCGAGATGTCGCGCGCCGAGCGGGTCTTCCAGACCTTGATGAACTGCGGCGCGTAGGCGACGGTGGTGCAGGTTGCGGCGGCAAAGCCGATCAGCTTGATCGCGAAAGGGTCCATGCCGGCTCTATAGCATGGATTCGACGGCGGCCGTGCTTCTGGTGCGGGCATTTGGCGGCGGCCCGCGCGCGCCTCGTCCTTCGAGACGACCGCTCTGCGGTCTCCTCAGGATGAGGCTAAGCAGCATCGGTGCCGTCGAAATTGCTGCCGCGTACTCCGCCCTCATCCTGAGGAGCCCGCGAATGCGGGCGTCTCGAAGGATGGGCCGCAGGGAAGCCGCTATTCACATGCGGCARCCCTGCCGCCTCAGGTCCGGCGCGCCGCCATGAGATCGCGATAGAGCACGGCATAGTCGCCGGCGCGGTTGCGCCAGGAGACGTCGGTCGCAAGGCCGCTCAATTGCAGCCGGCGCCAGGTCGCCTTGTTGTGGAAGGCGGTGTTGGCCTTGCGCAGCGTGCCGGTGAGGGCCTCTACGGTGACGGGCGCGAACTTGAAGCCGGTCGCGTCGCGGTCCGATGTGTTGGACTCGCCGATATCGACGATGGTGTCTTCGAGGCCGCCGACGCGCGACACGATCGGGACGGCGCCGTAGCGCAGCGCGTAGAGCTGGGTCAGGCCGCACGGCTCGAACCGCGAGGGCACGATGAGGGCGTCCGATCCGGCCTGGATCAGGTGCGCCAGAATCTCGTCATAGCCGATCACGACGCCGATCCGCCCGGGGTTCGCGCGGGCGACGGCCTGATAGCGATCCTGGAGATCGCGATCGCCGCTGCCGAGCAGCGCGAGCTGCATGCCGTCGCCCAAAATGGTCGGAATGGCCTCGAGCAGGAGATCGAGCCCTTTCTGCCAGGACAAGCGGCTGATGACGCCGAGCAACGGTGCCTCGTCCGAGGAATCGAGATTGAACTGTTGCTGAAGCACCGCCTTGTTCGCGGCGCGGAACGTGAGGTCGTCCGCGCCGAAGCGGTAGGCGATGTGCGGATCGGTTTGCGGATTCCACACGTCGGTGTCGATGCCGTTGAGGATGCCGCTCAGCACATCAGCGCGCTCGCGGAGCAGGCCGCCGAGCCCCATGCCGCCTTCATCGCTCTGGATCTCCTGCGCATAGGTCGGGGATACCGTGGTGATGCGATCGGCGAGTTGAAGCCCCGCCTTGAGGAAGCTGATGCCGCCGAAATATTCGAGGCCGTGAACGTCGAACGCCGCCTCCGCGGGCAGGCCGATCGCGCTTGTCAGCGTGCGATCGAACTTGCCCTGATAGGCCATGTTGTGGATGGTCATCACGGTGCCGGGGCGCGGCCCGCCGTCATAGTGCAGATAGGCCGGCGCAAGCCCCGCCTGCCAGTCATGGGCATGGACGACATCCGGCACGAACGCGGGCACGAGGCCGTGGCCGATATCGGCCGCGATACGCGACAGTGCCGCGAAGCGCACACCGTTGTCCGGCCAGTCGACGCCCTCAGGGGTGACGTACGGATTGCCCGGTCGCGCGTAAAGATGCGGCACGTCGAGCACGAACAGGTCGAGGCCGTCATGCGAGCCCGCGAGCAGGCGGCCCGGGCCGCCGAAATAATCCGGCCAGCGCCGGATTTCGCCGGCTCCCCCCAGCATCCGCATCACGTCGGGATAGCCCGGCATCAGCGTGCGCATCTCGACGCCGTGCGCCTTCAGCGCAAGCGGCAGCGCGCCGGCGACATCCGCGAGGCCGCCGGTCTTGACGATCGGGTAGACTTCGGAGGCGACCGCGAGGACGCGAACAGGCGTCATGTATTGAGCCTGTCGAGCATTGTCTGGGTGATGAGCGAGATGCCCTGCTCGGTGGTGCGGAAGCGCTTGGCGTCGAGCTCCGGGTCCTCGCCGACGACGAGCCCCTCGGGGATTTCGACGCCGCGGTCGATCACGACGTTCTTCAAGCGAGCGCCGCGAGCGACGTTCACGTAGGGCATGATCACGGCGTTCTCGACAGTGGCGTAGGAGTTGACGCGCACGCCGGTGAACAGCAGCGAGCGGCGCAGCGAGGCGCCGGAGATGATGCAGCCGCCCGAGACCAGCGAGCTCACGGCCTGGCCGCGCCGGCTCTCCTCGTCATGGACGAACTTGGCGGGCGGCGTGATCTCCGCATAGGACCAGATCGGCCAGGCGCGGTCGAACAGGTCGAGCTCCGGCACGACGTCGGTGAGGTCGATATTGGCCGCCCAATAGGCATCGACCGTGCCGGCATCGCGCCAGTAGGCGCGGGGATCGCTGCCCGAGCGTACGCACGAGGTCGAGAATTGATGCGCGATGGCGCGGCCGTTCTTGACGATATAGGGGATGATGTCCTTGCCGAAATCGTGACTGGAGTTCGTATCCTCGGCGTCGCGCTTGAGCTGGTCGAACAGGAATTTCGTATCGAACACGTAGATGCCCATGCTGGCGAGCGAGACGTCTGGTTTGCCCGGCATCGGCGGCGGATCCTTGGGCTTCTCGAGGAACTGCTGGATCCAGCCGTTCTCGTCGACATGCATGATGCCGAAGCCGGATGATTCCTGGCGCGGCATCTCGAGGCAGCCGACCGTGACGTCGGCGCCGCTGTCGACATGCTGGCGCAGCATCACCTCGTAGTCCATCTTGTAGATGTGATCGCCGGCAAGCACGACGATGAAGCGTGCGTTGTGCGACTCGATGATGTCGATGTTCTGATAGATCGCATCCGCCGTGCCGACATACCACATGTTCTCCGAGACGCGCTGACTGGCCGGGAGGATGTCAAAGCTCTCGTTACGTTCGGGGCGGAAGAAGTTCCAGCCCATCTGAAGGTGCCGGATCAGGCTGTGCGCCTTGTACTGGGTCGCGACCGCGATCCGGCGGATGCCGGAATTCACCGCATTGGACAGCGCGAAATCGATGATGCGGGACTTGCCGCCGAAATAGACCGCGGGCTTGGCGCGCCGGTCGGTCAGTTCCAGGAGCCGGCTGCCGCGTCCGCCGGCCAGGACGAACGCCAGCGCCTGACGGGCAAGCGGCTCGGGTCTCGCGGCACTCATGTCATCCTCCCACAACTCTGGCGCTTTGCGAGAAGCCTCCCGGCCGCGCACATTGGAACCGATAGTAACGGTACGAATAGTAAATCGGGAAGGTGCTTGYTGGTTGCGAACGCCCGGGAAGCTTAATGCTTTGCTGTGGCCTGTGGCTCCGTCGCACCGGTGTCATGTCCGTGCGGGCGCCGGCGTTGGCCGGACCACAATCGAGGCATGCGCGGGCATTCTTGTGCGGTGCACGCAATGCAGGCTGTGACTTTCGGAGGCTTTGACTTGGGGCAAGGATGCCCGATCATGGCCTTGCGATCCTTTTCCAAACGAACGTCAGACAGGGAGCAAGAGGATGAGTATCTGGAAAACCGCAATTGCCTGTTCGCTGGCGGGCGCGGTGATGGCCGGCCAAATCGAGCAGGCGGCAGCGGCTCCGCTGCCGACCAACGTCGCGACCATGAAGGCCGCCGTTGGTGACGATGTCACCCCGGTGTATTGGCGCGGCCGTGGCTGGGGATGGGGCGCAGGAGGCCTCCTCGCCGGAGCAATCATCGGCGGTGCCATCGCGAGCAGCGCGCCCTATGGTTACTATGGCGGCGGCCCGTATTACGGCGGTTATGGTGGTTATGGTTATGGCTCGGGCTACGGCTATGGCTACGCTCCGTCCTATGGCTATGCGCCGGCCTATTACGGCGGCTACGGGCCGAGCTATGGGTATGGCGGCTACTACGCGCGTCCCAGCTACTACGGCTATCGAGCCTATCGTCCATACTACGGCCCTCGCTACGGCTACTACCGGCCGTACCGGGCCTATGATCGCGGATATTGGTAAGGACCCTGCGCGGCTAGAGCGAGAGCCACACGATCAGGCTCATGCAGGCGAGATGCGCGAGCACGATCGCGGCGAGATGCAACGGGCCGGCCTTGAGGCTGGACTTGCGCATCCCGCCGCGCCCCGCGCTAGTTTGACCCCGCGGCCGCGGCTGTAAAGCTGCGGTCGACGGCTTTGCTCACGTCGAGCGTCTTCGGCGGGATGCCGTAGCGCGTCGAGCGGTCGGAGGCTTCCTGCACCTCCTTCACCACGTTCTGATCGATCACGATCGGGCTGGTACGCTGCGCGGTGTAGGCCGACAGCAGTACGTCCTCCGGCAGTTTTGTCAGCTCGGCCGTGCTCTTTGCGTATTCGGCAACATGATCGAGCGACCACAGCCGTGCCTTGTTCAGCCGCTGCACGAGGTCCTGCACCACCGCGCGCTTGGTGGCGATGGCGTTGTCGGAGGCCACGATGAAGGTGATGGTCGGCGTCAGGCCTTCGCCGTCGGCGATCACGCGGGCCTTGTCCTTCAGCGTCGCGAACGAGACGTAGGGCTCCCACACGGCCCAGGCATCGATCGAGCCGGCGACGAGTGCGATCTTGGCGTCGACCGGGCCGAGCGGCGCGAAGGTCGCGTCCTCCAGCTTGATCTGCGCCTTCTCCAGCGTCGCGTCGATCAGGAACTGGCCCCAGCCGCCGCGCGTGCCGGCGAGGCGTTTTCCCTTGAGGTCGGCGGCCGACTTGATCGGTGAATCCTGGCGCACGAGGATCGCTTGCGTCTTCGCATCCGACTTTGTGCCGCCGATTGCCTTGATCGGCGCGCCGGCCGCATAGACCGAGAGAAAGGAGAGATCGCCGGTGTAGCCGACGTCGAGCGCGCCGGCGTTCAGCGCCTCCAGGATCGGAGCGGCGGCAGGGAATTCCGACCATTCGATCTTGTAGGGCAGGTCCTTCGCATAGCCGGAGATTTCGAGCAGCGAGCGGTTGCCGCCCTTCTGGTCGCCGACGCGCAGCACGACGGTGTCGGCCGCGAACGAGGCGGCAGCCGTCGACAAGGTGATGGCTGCGGCGAACAGCGATGCTGCGAGCCGGCGTGTGATGGAATGGTCGTCGAAGTTGATGCTCATTTGGCCTGTCTTGTTGCTTTGCTCACGACGCGTGAGCGAGCGATGCAGCGAGACGATCAAGTCTATGACGGCGCGATGCGCAGTCAATGAAATGGCTATCCGTATTGCAGATGCGTCGGGCAATGACGTTTCAGCGCAGCGCCGCTTTCGAGAACGCACCGCGTGCGCGGCGGGTGATGCGCAAGAATGATGCAGGCTGCGGAGTCGCGGCGCATCCTTGCAAGATGATGCAGCAACAAAAATCGTTTCATCGCTGTCCCATGCGCTGATGGAGAGAATGACCTCGCTTCGCGCTACATTCGAAATTCCATTTCATTGACGATGCGGCGGGCGCGCCGCATGATTTGCGCATCGCATCAATCGGCGTGGTAAGCGCCCGCGAAAATTATTCTCTCAACGCAGCTCCACATGGAACATGCGCAACGCGAGACGTTGCGTGAATGGCGGAGCTGTGCCAGCGCAGGAGTGGAGACTGATGGGCAACGACAACAAGGGCAGCGGATCGGGCATCGACCGGCGTCATTTGCTGCAGGCGGGGCTTGCGGCGGCATTCGCCGCGCCGCTTGGTGCCTTTGGTGCAGCCCAGGCCTTTGCGCCACAGGCGATCGCGCCCGGTGTCGATCTCTCTGAGTTTCCGCTGTGCCGGACGGCCGCGGATGGCCCCGTCCTCACCGGCGCGCCGCGCAAGCTGAAACTCTCCTGGAACGCCGGCGCGGTCTGTCTCGCCCCGGTGCCCGTCGCCATCGAGCACGGCTTCTTCCAGAAGCACAATCTCGACATCGAGCTCATCAACTATTCCGGCTCGACCGACCAGCTGCTCGAGGCGATCGCAACGGGAAAGAGCGATGCCGGGCTCGGCATGGCGCTGCGTTGGCTGAAGCCGCTGGAGCAGGGCTTTGACGTCAAGATCGCCGCCGGCACCCATGGCGGCTGCATGCGCGTCCTGACCCGCGCCGACTCCAACCTGAGCAAGCTCGCCGACCTCAAGGGCAAGATCGTCGCGGTCGGCGACCTCGGTGGCCCCGACAAGAACTTCTTCTCCATTCAGCTCGCCAAGCTCGGTATCGACCCGGTCAAGGATGTCGACTGGCGCGCCTATCCCGGCAACCTGCTCAACGTCGCCGTCGAGAAGGGTGAGGTGCAGGCTTTCCTGTCATCCGATCCGCTGGGCTATCTCTGGCTCAAGGACAGCCAGTACAAGGAAGTCGCCTCCAATCTCGACGGCGAATATCGCGACAAGAGCTGCTGCATCCTCGGCCTGCGCGGCTCGCTTGTGCGCGAAGAACCTCAAGTCGCGCGCGCCCTGACGCAGGCGCTGCTCGATGCCGCGATGTTCACCGCGCAGAACCCGACCGTAACGGCGAAGTCGTTCCAGCCTTATGCGCCGAAGACGGCATCACTCGCCGATATCGAGGGCATGGTGCGCTACCACACCCACCATCATCATCCCGTCGGTGAAGTGCTCAAGCGCGAGCTGAAGTCCTATGCCGACGATTTGAAGAGCGTCCAGGTCTTCAAGCAAAGCACCGATACCGCCAAATTCGCGGAGCGCATCTATGTCGACGTATTCGCTGTCTGACGGCCTCGCCTCCGGCGCGCCGCGCCTCTCGCGCGCGCCGGTTCTTGCGAGCTGGGTCCGGGAATCCGGCGTCGGCATTCTCGCCAGCGTCGCGTGGATCGCGTTCGGCCTGTCCTGCCTGTGGTGGGAGGATGTCGGCGACTGGTCGCGGACGCATTCGCTCGGCATCGCCGCCTTCATCGTTGCCGCAATCGCCTTGTTCGGCACCGTCGGCGCCGACTACCTCGGCTCCGCCGGTAAGGCCTTGCGCCAGCGCGCGCCCTGGCTCGTGGCGCTCGGCGCATTCCTGACGCTGTGGGAAGTTGCCACCGCAAAATTCGCCTGGCTGCCGCTGCCGTTCTTCCCGCCGCCGCAGTCGATCATCGAGGTCTATATCGACGATCTGCCAAAGCTGCTCGACAGCGTCTTCGCCTCGGTCAAGCTCCAGCTCGGCGGCTACCTGATCGGCGCCACGGTCGGCTTCCTGACCGGCGTCTCGATTGGCTGGTCGCGCGCGGTCGGCTATTGGGTGCATCCGGTGCTACGCTTCATCGGCCCGCTGCCGGCGACCGCCTGGCTGCCGATCGCCTTCTTCACGTTCCCGTCGAGCTGGAGCGCCTCGACCTTCCTGATCGCGCTCGCGACCGGCTTCCCGGTCACCGTCTTGACCTGGTCTGGCGTCGCTAGCGTCAGCAACGCCTATTACGACGTCGCACGCACGCTCGGCGCAAAGCCGTCCTTCCTGGTGCTGAAGGTCGCGATCCCTGCGGCACTCCCGCACGTCTTCGTCGGCCTGTTCATGGGCCTCGGCTCGTCCTTCGCCGTGCTGGTCGTGGCCGAGATGATCGGCGTGAAGGCCGGGCTCGGCTGGTACCTGCAATGGGCGCAGGGCTGGGCCGCCTACGCCAACATGTATGCGGCGCTGATCGTGATGTCGCTGCTCTGCTCCGGCGCCATCACGCTGCTGTTCGCCATCCGCGATCGCCTGCTGGTCTGGCAGAAGGGGACCGTGAAATGGTAGCCGCAACCGCACTGGCCGAAATCGCGCCCCCGCCGGCCGCCGGCGCCGCGCTCGACATCGAGCAGGTCAGCCACGCCTTCGACATCGACGGCACTGAGCTGCCTGTTCTCAGCGACGTCAGCATCTCCGTTGAGCCGGGCGAGTTCGTCGCGCTGCTCGGCCCCTCCGGCTGCGGGAAGTCGACCTTGCTCCGGCTCGTCGCCGGCCTCGACAAGCCCAAGGCCGGAACGCTCCGCGAGGACGAGGTGCGCATCACCCGCCCGCATCCCTCCCGCGTCGTCGTGTTCCAGGATCCGACCCTTTTTCCCTGGCGGTCGGTCTGGGACAACGTCGCCCTGGGCCTCGAGGCCCAGGGCATTTTGAAGAGCCAGCGGAAGCGTGTCGATGACGCGCTCGATCTCGTTGGGCTGTCGTCGTTCCGCAATGCCTATCCGCATCAGCTCTCCGGCGGCATGGCGCAGCGCGTCGCGCTCGCCCGCGCGCTCGTGAATGATCCAAAAATCCTGATCCTCGACGAGCCGCTCGGCAAGCTCGACTCGCTGACCCGCATCACCATGCAGGCCGAGCTTGTCTCGCTCTGGCAGCGCAAGGGCTTTACCACGCTGCTGGTGACGCACGACGCAGAGGAGGCTTTGGTGCTCGCTAACCGCGTCATCGTATTCAGCGACCGCCCGGCGCGGGTGAGGGCCGACATCCGTGTCGACCGGCCCTATCCGCGCCATCGCGGCGATCCATATCTCGCGGATCTGCGCCGCCAGATCTTAGGTCTCTTGGGATTAGATGCCACATGGTGACTTCTTTAGCCAAAGGGCTCACCGCCCATAGTGAGCCAGACTACATCGCGCGCGCCGAGGCGCTGGCCGAAGGCTTTGCTGCGCGCGCAGCCGAGCATGATCGCGCCGGCAGCTTTCCCTTCGCGAATTTTCGCGAGCTGTCCGAGGCGGGCCTGCTGTCGCTGACGGTGCCGGCCGTTCATGGCGGGGCCGGAGCGGGCGCACGGTACACCGCGCGCGTCATCGGCATCATCGGCAAGGCCGATTCGTCGACCGCGCTGGTGCTGTCGATGCACTACATCAACCATCTGGTGATGGGGCGCAGCCCGACCTGGCCGGCGAAGCTCTCGCGCAAGCTTGCGCGTGAGAGCGTCGAGGGCCTCGCGCTCGTCAACGCGCTCCGCGTCGAGCCCGAACTGGGCTCGCCCGCGCGCGGCGGCCTGCCGGCGACGATCGCACGGCGCACCGAGACCGGCTGGCGCCTGACCGGTCACAAGATCTATTCGACGGGATCGCCGATCCTGAAATGGTATCTGGTCTGGGCGCGGACCGACGAAGCCGAACCGCGCGTCGGGCAGTTCCTGGTGCCGGCTGGACTGCCGGGCACCCGCATCGTCGAGACCTGGGATCATCACGGCCTGCGCGCCAGCGGCAGCCACGACGTCATCTTCGACGACGTCGTGATCCCGCTCGATGCCGAGGTCGATGTCCGCAATCCCCAGGAGTGGCGTGCGCCCGACGTTGCGCAGGCGACGGTCCACACGGTGTTCGTCGCCGCGATCTATGACGGCATTGCCCGCGCCGCGCGCGACTGGTTCGTCTCGTTCCTGAAGCAGCGCGTCCCCGCCAGCCTCGGCGCGCCGCTTGCGACCTTGCCGCGGGCGCAGGAGATCCTCGGTGCCATCGAGGCCAGGCTCGCAGTCAATGCGCGGCTGATCGAGACGTTCGCCCGCGACTTCGACGACGGTGTCGCTCTCTCCACCGGCGAATCCAACGTCATCAAGCTGACGGTGACCAACAACGCCGTTGCCGTGGTCGAGGATGCACTATCGCTGACCGGAAATCACGGCCTGTCGCGCGCCAATCCGCTGGAGCGGCACTATCGCGATGTCTTGTGCGGCCGTGTGCACACGCCGCAGGACGATGCCACCCGCACCGGCCTAGGCCGCGCCGCATTGGGCCTCTAGCTTTCAGGAAAACAAACAGGGAGACGATCATGTCGATCGAGTTCATCGGCTTCATCAGCAACAACAATTCGTCCGAAACCGTCGTCCGCGAGGGGCCGGTCCTCAACCCCACCCATATCGAGACGGTGGCGAAGGCGCACGAAAATGCCGGCTTCGACCGCGCCCTGCTGGCGTTTCATTCGACGACGCCGGACGCGCTCCAGATTGCCCAGCACGTGCTGGGCGTCACCGACCGCCTCAATGTGCTGATCGCGCAGCGGCCGGGCTTCACCGCGCCGACGCTGCTGGCGCGCCAGTTCGCCGTGCTCGACCAGTTTTCCCGCGGCAGGGTCGCCCTGCACGTCATCACCGGCGGCAATGCGACCGAGCTTCGGCAGGATGGCAACACGCTCGACGACAAGGACGAGCGTTATGCCCGCACCTCCGAGTTCCTCGATGTCCTCAAGCTCGAATGGACCAGCGACAAGCCGTTCACCTACAAGGGCAAGCACTACCAGGTCGAGAACGCGTTCTCGCAGGTGAAGCCGTATCGTCCCGAGGGCATCCGGATCTATTTCGGCGGCGCTTCGGATGCGGCGATCGAGGTCGCCGGCAAGCATGCCGACACCTTTGCACTGTGGGGGGAATCCTACGCCCAGGTGCGCGACGTCAGTTCCCGCGTCCACAACGCGGCGGTTCGTCAGGGACGGCCGACGCCGCGTTTCAGCCTCTCGGTGCGGCCGATCATTGCCCCGACCGAGAAGCAGGCCTGGGAGAAGGCGGAAGAGATTCTGGCACGTGCCACCGCGCTCCAGGACAAGACCGGCTACCGCAAGCCCGCCGACGGCCATGCCACGGCCGGCGCGCGGCGCCTGCTCGCGCTTGCCGACCAGGGCAGCCGCATCGACAAGCGGCTGTGGACCGAGATTGCAAAGCTCACGGGTGCCAACAGCAACACCACCGCGCTGGTCGGCACGCCCGAGCAAGTCGCCGAAGTGTTCGGCGATTATTACGATCTCGGCATCAGCCACTTCCTGATCCGCGGCTTCGATCCGCTGATCGACGCCATCGAATATGGCCGCGAGCTGATCCCGCTGACGCGCGAGCTGGTCGCCAAGCGTCAGGCCGTTCGCGGCGAGGCGGCGGAATGATCCGCCTCATGCTGGCCGGCGCGCTGCTGCTTGGTTCGTTCGAGCTTGTGGCGGCGCAAACCACCTTGCGCGTTGGCGACCAGAAGGGCAATTCGCAGGCCGTGATGGAAGCGGCAGGCGTGCTCAAGGACGTGCCTTACAAGATCGAGTGGAAGGAGTTTCCGGCAGCGGCACCCCTGCTGGAAGCGCTCAGCGCCGGCGCGATCGAGACCGGTATCGTGGGTGATGCGCCGTTCACCTTCGCCGCCGCCTCCGGCGCGCCGGTGAAGGCGATCGCCGCGATCCGTCAGACCCGCGAGGGGCTCGCGATCCTCGTGCCCGAGAATTCGCCGATCAAGAGCTTCGCCGATTTGCGCGGCAAGAAGATCGCGACCGGCCGCGGCTCGATCGGCCATCAGCTGATCCTCGCCGCGCTCGAGAAGAACGGCTGGAGCGCAAGTGATGTGCAGATCGCGTTTCTGGCGCCGTCCGATGCCAAGATCGCCTACACGCAAGGCTCGGTCGATGCCTGGTCGACCTGGGAGCCGTATGTGAGCCAGGAAGAGGTGCTGTTCAAATCGCGCCGCGTCATCACCTCGGAGGGTCTGACGCCGGGGCTGAGCTTCCAGGTCGCACGGCCCGACGCGATCCGCGACAAGCGCGCGGAGCTGACGGACTTCATCCGGCGCCTCACGGCGGCGCGGGCGTGGTCGCTGAGCAACGTCGACAGCTATGCCGCGACCTGGGGCAAGCTGATGAACATCCCGACCGCCGTACCGCAGAACTGGCTGTCGCGCGCAAAGATCCGCATCGCGCCGATCGACGACGGCGTGGTCGCGGACGAGCAGAGCACGATCGACCTCTATTTCCGCTGGGGCCTGATCAAGCAGAAGCTCGATGCGGCCGAGATCGTCGACCGTTCGTTTGCGGATGCGATTGCGAAGGCGGGGCTGTAGTGCGCGCTTTCCCTCTCCCCTTGTGGGAGAGGGTGGCTCGCCGCGTAGCGGCGAGACGGGTGAGCGACTGTGTTCGCTGTCAAGCGGGTTGCCATGGTGTTTTCGTCCTGATCATGACATTGAGGATGGTCAGCAGCTTGCGGGCGACGGCGATCAGGGCAACGAGCTTCGGCTTTCCATTGGCC